>JACQAF010000304.1 GCA_016195145.1 Rhodospirillales bacterium | reverse complement strand
CTCGCGCAGCCGCTGGATAAGCGGCGAGGCCAGAACTTCAGCCGCGGTTTCGATGCCGCCGGGGGTGCGCGTCAGATCCTGCACCCGGCGCAACCGCGCCTCGGCCTGGGAGCGCTCGGCGCGCTCCACGGTCAGCTGGGTGTTGAGTTCCGACAGCTGCTGGGCGGCGACGGTCGCGCCGCGCGCCTCGAGAAGATGATTGCGCTCGCGGAATTGCTGCACCGCGCGATCGGATTCGCGCACCCGGCCGCGCAAATCGTCGAGGCGCGTGTTGAGCCAGTCGGTGGCGCGCCGGGTTGCCTCGAATTTCGCCTCGAGCTGCTCGACCAGATAGAGATCGGCGTGCTTGTTGACGATCCGCGCCGCCTTTGCCGCGTCCGATGAATCGAATGTCATGCGGATGATGTACGAGCGGCCGTCGTTAATCACCCCGAGCTGCTTGAGATACGCATCGATGACCCGCGCGCGGGTCAGGCTCTGCTTCTCCTCGTCGCTGGCCGGCTCTTTCGTCTTCCCGCCGGCAACCGCATCGCGCCAATCTGCCGGCAGCAGATTCAGCGGATTGATCGCCGACAGAAACGCCCCGATCCCATCCTCGCGCAGCTTGCTGTTGAATTCCGGATCGTTGACCAGGCCGAGCTGATCTACCGCCCGCCCAGCCAGCGTGCGCGAGCGCATCACGTCAAGCTCGCTGCGGATCGTGGCGATATCGGGCGTGAGGCCGGACAGCACGGCGTCGATGCCGACAACCTTGCTCTTCCGCGTCTCCAGCATCACCGTCGCCTGGGCCGTGAAAATCGGCGTGATCTGGTAAACGGCGATCACCGTCGCAATTGTCACCAGCACGACCGTGCCGAGAATGAGCCCGCGTTGCCGCCGAAGGATTTTCAGGAAATGGGACAGATCGACCTGCGCGATGCTTGGCAATCGCGGCGGCCAAATAGCCGACCCTCCGCCCGAAGCGGGTGGCTTTATGTCTAGTGCCGTCATGAAACGCTCTGCCCCGTTGGTGCCCGCGCGATCCAGCGTCCGCGACGGACGACAAGATAGGGATCGGACATTAACCAAAACAACATATATATCGTTCGAAGCCCATATTTAAATCGAAAGAGCGGCCGACACAATAACCTTGCTAGGTTCGTCGGTTAACCAAGGTGAAAAACACAAATCTCAAACTAAAACAAAATTTAACGCCAACAAAAACCGTAAAGCCGAGAAATCCCCGGTTTCATTCGGGAGTGGCGTCCCCTAGGGGATTCGAACCCCTGTTACCGCCGTGAGAGGGCGGTGTCCTGGGCCACTAGACGAAGGGGACCCATCGCGCAAGGCGGCCAAATCGGGCGGATATAGGCCCGGCCGCAACGGCGCGAGGCCCTGTAGATAGCCGAACCGCCGCCCCCGTTCAAGGCGCGCCGCCGAGAACCGCGCCATCATGGAAACCAGGGCAGCCCCGCAATCAGCTCTCGGCCGGCGCCGCCGCCATATTGGCGGCATGCTGCTTGGCGCGGGCAACGAAGGCGGCGACATCCATCGGATCGGTGTTGAACGCCGTCACCAGCCGCAACAGCTGCGCCCCCGGCCCCAGCCAGCGATAGAACCGGAAGCCGTCGGCCTCCAGCCCCTCGATGACCGGTTCGGGCAGGGTGACGAAAATTTCGTTCGCCTCGACCGGGTGGGCGAGCGTCGCCCCCGGAACCGCGGCGAGCCCATCGGCGAGCTGCGTCGCCATGGCGTTGGCGTGGCGGGCATTGGCGAGCCATAGTTCGTCATCGAGATAGGCGACGAACTGGGCGGCGAGAAAGCGCATTTTCGACCACAGATGCCCGGCGCGTTTACGCCGGAAGCCGAGAGTTGCGGCCTTCGCCGGGTCGAAGAAGACGACAGCCTCGGCGGCGAAAGCGCCGTTCTTGGTCGCCCCGAACGACAGCACGTCGACGCCCGCCCGCCAGGCAAGATCGGCCGGCGCGCAGTTGAGGCGGACCAGCGCGTTGGCGAAGCGCGCGCCGTCGACATGCAGCGAAAGCTTGTGCCGGTGCGCGACATCGGCGAGCTCGGCCAGTTCATCGGGCGTATAGACCGTGCCGGCCTCGGTCGCCTGGGTCAGGCTGACCGCCGCCGGTTGCACATGGTGGACGACCCCCGCCCCGCCGCCGGCGATCGCCGCGTCGAGGTCGTTGGCCGCGATTTTGCCGTGTACGCCGGGCACGCCGACGAGTTTTACGCCGCCGGTGAAAAATTCCGGCGCGCCGCATTCGTCCGCGTTGATATGGGAATCGGGATGGCAATAGACGGCCCCCCAGGGGGGCGACAGGGCGGCCAGCGCCAGCGAATTGGCGCTTGTCCCCGTTCCGACGAGAAACACCGCGCAATCGCGCTCGAATAGATCGGCGATCTGTTTTTCGACCGCCCGGGTCAGATCGTCGTTGCCATAGGGCATCGCCGTTCCGGTATTGGCCCGTTCGAGGGCGGCGAGGATATGCGGGTGGACTCCGGCCGTGTTGTCGCTGCAGAAATTCATGTCCGATTCCCTTCCGGCAGGATGCGCACGGGATAAGGCTGCCAGTCGTTTGTCCGCAGGGGAATTTCGCGAAACTGGCGGCCGCCATGGTCGAGGATATGGGCGCTGCAATGGACCGCCTGGCCGCGCCCCTCGTCGCCATCGACGCTGACGATCAGCCAGACCAGTTCCTCGCCCCACGCCGCCTCGAGGTCGATCGCCGACGGCTGGGCCGGTGCGTCGGGATGGGAATGATAGAGGCCGACGACGCGCGCGGTCCCGCCGCGATGGGCGCGCGTCACGTCGACCCAAAGTTGCGGATCGATCTCGAAGCGGCCGCGTTCCTTGCCGAGATTCCTGCTTTTGGCGACATGCGTCACCTCGATCTCGCCGCCCGGGCGCGAGCGGCCGATCAGCAATCCGCAGCATTCGCCGGGATACGCCGCCTCGGCGGCGTCGGCGATTTCCCGCAGATGGGCGCGGGCGAGGAAAATCATTTTGCCTTCGTCACCGCCAGCGTGCCGAGCAACGTGCCGCCGGCCGGTTCGATGACCAGCAGCCGCTCGTCGGTTCCCGGCGCGCCGGTATAGAGATGGAGGACGATCAGGTCGCCCGCCGCGGTCACCGCCTGGATGCGGCTTCCGGCCGGCTGACCGAGACCGATCTCGCCCCATGGCGTGCGTTCGTCGGCGATCACCGGCCCGGCGGCGCTTGCGGCCATCGTCTCGACTGGCGGCGGCGCGTTGCCGCGGGCGAGCTTGCCCGCCTCGCGGGTTACGCCCCAGACCAGGACGACGACGCCGATTATCAGCAGGACGCTCATGACGCCGACGAGTATCTTGAGTGCGCGCATCGGATTGGGCCAGTCTCTCCGCAACGGGAATCGGGCAATCAAACAAAACGGTCCGGCAGCGTCGGGACCGGCCGGATCCATCCCGCAAAGCGAATGGAACGCCAGCATGACGCCGCACGCCGATTATACGGGCGATTATACCGTCACCATAGCGCCGGATATCGTCAATCAGCGCCTCGACCGCGCCCTCAGCCTTGCCTTCGCAGCGGGCCGGGACGCCACCACCCCTGTCCTATCGCGCAGCCGCATCAAGGCCCTGATTGAGGCCGGGCGCGTCACCTGCGGCGAGCGCATCGTTTCCGACCCCGCGCAGCGGGTCAAGCCGGGTCAGGTCTTCACGCTCCATGTGCCGGCCGCGGCCCCGGCAGCCCCGGCAGCCCAGGCATTGCCGCTCGACGTGGTTTACGAAGACGACCAGGTTATCGTCGTCGACAAATCGCCCGGCCTCGTCGTTCACCCGGCGCCCGGCAGCCCCGACCGCACGCTGGTCAACGCCCTGATTGCCCATTGCGGCGCGTCGCTGTCGGGCATCGGCGGGG
>JACQAF010000303.1 GCA_016195145.1 Rhodospirillales bacterium | reverse complement strand
GCGGTGATCTTCGGGCTGCTCAACATCATCAACTTCACCCACGCCGCCCAGTACATGATGGGCGCGTTCGGCGCCTGGATGCTGCTCAACTACGCCGGCGTCTATTCGGCGGTGACGCATTATCTCAAGGCAGTCGCCGACCTCAAGAACGCCAGCGACGGCAAGGCGGTGGTCGACAAGATGAAGTCGATGCCGACCGACGATCCGCTGCTCGGCAAAGGTACGATCCGCGCCGACGGCCGCAAGATTCACCCGATGTACCTGTTCGAGGTGAAGAAGCCGTCGGAATCGAAAGGTCCGTTCGATTTCTACAAGCTGCGGGCGACCATCCCGGCGGACGAGGCTTTCCGGCCGCTGAATCAGGGCAACTGCCCGCTGGTCAAAGGCTGATCGGCCGCTCGCCGCGCGGCGGGGAAACGGGGCCAGCCCCGTCTTCCCGCCGCCGGCGGCTGGCAAAAGGGATCGGGATATTCCATGTTCACCCTGTTCGGCGTGCCTTCGCAGGCGCTGTTCGGTCAGCTCCTGCTCGGCCTGATCAACGGCTCGTTCTACGCCATGCTCAGCCTCGGCCTGGCGGTGATCTTCGGGCTGCTCAACATCATCAACTTCACCCACGGCGCGCAATACATGATGGGGGCGTTTTGCGCCTGGTTTCTCCTGCAGTTTTTCGGCGTCAGCTATTGGTGGGCGCTGCTTATCGTGCCGATCGTCATCGGCGCCTTCGGCATCTTCATCGAACGCACGATGCTCCATCGGCTTTACAAGCTCGACCACCTCTACGGCCTGCTGCTCACCTTCGGCCTCGCCCTCGTCATTCATGGCCTGTTCCGCAACGAATTCGGGTCGTCCGGGCAGCCCTATCGCATTCCAAGCCAGCTGACCGGCGGGCAGAACCTTGGCTTCATGTTCCTGCCCAATTACCGGGCGTGGGTCGTCATCGCCTCGCTGGTCGTGTGTTTCGGCACATGGTTCATGGTCGAGCGCACGCGGCTCGGCGCCTATCTGCGCGCCGCCACCGAGAACCCGCAACTGGTTCAGGCGTTCGGGGTCAACGTACCGCGCATGATCACCCTTACCTATGGTTTCGGCGTCGGCCTCGCCGCGCTGGCCGGCGTGATGGCCGCGCCCATCTATCAGGTCAATCCGCTGATGGGCACCGACCTGATCATCGTCGTTTTCGCGGTGGTGGTGATCGGGGGCATGGGCTCGATCATGGGATCGATCGTCACCGGCTTTTCCCTCGGCGTGATCGAGGGGCTGACCAAGGTCTTTTACCCCGAGGCTTCGAACACGGTGATCTTTGTCATCATGGCCATCGTGCTGCTGATCAAGCCGGCCGGCCTGTTCGGGCGGACCCAGTGACATGCAACCCAACATGCGAAGCGACATGAGGGATATCTGACGATGTCGACCGCCGTCCCCGCCCTCGGCCTGCCCGCCGTCGAGGCCACCTTGCGCCACCAATACATCGCCTTCGCGGCCATGCTTGCGTTCTTCGCCGTGGCGCCGTTCTTCATCTACCCGGTATTCCTGATGAAGGCGTTGTGCTTTGCGCTGTTCGCCTGCGCCTTCAACCTGCTGATCGGCTATGTCGGCCTGCTGTCGTTCGGCCACGCAGCGTTTCTCGGCACTGCCGGCTATGTATCGGCATACACCGCGAAGATCTGGGGCTTTCCGCCCGAACTCGCCATTCTCGCCGGGACCGCGGCGTCGGCGGTCCTCGGCCTCGCCTTCGGCGCGCTGGCGATCCGTCGCCAGGGCATCTATTTCGCCATGATCACGCTGGCGCTGGCGCAGATGATCTACTTCTTCGCCTTGCAGGCGCCGTTCACCGGCGGCGAGGACGGCATCCAGAGCGTGCCGCGGGGCATGATGTTCGGACTGATCGACCTGCGCCAGCCGCTAGCGATGTATTTCACGGTTCTGGCGATTTTCCTCGGCGGCTTCCTGATCATTTACCGCACCATCCATTCGCCCTTCGGCCAGGTACTGAAGGCGATCCGCGAGAACGAGCCGCGCGCCGTGTCGCTCGGCTACAAGGTCGATCAGTACAAACTGATGGCCTTCGTGCTGTCCGCCGCCTTGTCGGGCCTCGCCGGCGGAACCAAGGCGATCGTCTTCCAGCTCGCCTCGCTGACCGACGTGCACTGGACGATGTCGGGCGAGGTGGTGCTGATGACCCTGCTCGGCGGCCTCGGCACCGTGTTCGGGCCGGTGGCGGGGGCCTTCCTCGTCATCACGCTCGAGAGCTATCTCGCCCAGTATGGCTCGTGGGTGACCATCATCCAGGGCGCGATCTTCGTCGTCTGCGTGCTGCTTTTCCGCCGCGGCATTGTCGGCGAGCTGGGCCGGCTGATCAAAAAATCGCTCTAGGCCTCGCCGCGCCCGCATCCATGTCGCCGGACGTCGCGGTCAGCGGCGTATCTTCTTCATAAATGCCTTCGGTAAATCGATTATCGCGGAAGGCATATGTCGTTGGTACTGGAGTCCCGCAATTCGGTCGGACACCCGCATTGCGGGCGTGCAATTTCAAATGCAATACAGCGGCCGAAGCTTATGTAGATCTGCGGCGCATTTTGGCCATAGCCGCCCTTGAGCATGCGGGATATGACGCAATTTCCATATTGATTGAACATATTCTATGATATACAACCTGTAAGAGAAAATCCGACCGCCTCGTTTCATCTCTGCTGCTTCATTCGACAGGGCCACATGGACGTACGAACGACCTACCGGTTCGGTCGTAAACTTCCGCTGTCGCATCCCCTTCGACCATTCGGCGATCAATCCACGTTGTCCGCGCACGACAAACCCGCCATTCGTCGCCGCTGGCGTGGCCTTCGCGCCCGGCTTGTGCTTCTGGTCTTCGCTGGCGCCGCGCCGGCTTTGGGGCTGCTGCTCCATATTAACCTTACCCAACGCGAGACTGTCCGCGAGACCGTCGTCGACGACGCCTTGCAGCTCGCGCAGAGAATATCCAG
>JACQAF010000302.1 GCA_016195145.1 Rhodospirillales bacterium | reverse complement strand
CTTGAACTGCCGGTTCGCGGTGAACGGCATCCAGAAAGCTTCGAGGTTGTTTGGGCTGGCGCGGTCGGCCTGGCGAATAGCGGTCGGGCTGGACACGGGGAAAAACCTCGGGAAGATGGAGCGATGGGCGACACTGAAATTGTGCTCTTTTCCCGAAACTTAACAAGTTGATTTCTTGATCTTACTCAACCTTTTGTTTTTGCTTAACATGCTGTGTAAAATGTTCAGGATAATTAACAACAGAAACAGAGTATTCCAGCCATGGCCACCGATATCGGCACACGTCTGCGCAGCGTGCGGATGGTTCACAATCTTTCCCAGCGCGAACTGGCGCGCCGCGCCGGGGTGACCAACGCGACGATTTCACTCATCGAATCGAACAAGATGAATCCGTCGGTCGGGGCGCTCAAGCGGGTGCTCGACGGCATCCCGATGGCGCTGGCGGAATTTTTTGCGCTCGAAATGCCGACCCGACAGAAGGCGTTCTACGCCGCCGACGAACTTACCGAGGTCGGTAAGGGCAGCATAAGTTTTAGGCAGGTGGGGGGCGATCTTTCCGACCGGCGGTTGCAGATCATGGTCGAGCGTTACGCGCCGGGCGCCGACACGGGGCGCATCCTGCTGCGCCATGACGGCGAAGAAGGCGGCATCGTGACGCGCGGCCGGCTCGAGGTGACGATCGGCGATCAAAAACGCATCCTCGGTCCCGGCGAAGCCTATTATTTCGACAGCCGGCAACCGCATCGCTTCCGCAATCCCGGCAACGAGCCGTGCGAAGTCGTCAGCGCATGCACGCCGCCGACGTTCTGAGCGCGCGGCTTACTTGACCGTTCGGTCAATTGCCAGCTAACGTGGTTTTGCGTGCGCAGAAACAGGGCGCGGTTAACGCTTCCGCAAATCGGCCGGCGAAGAACAGCAGGCGCTAAGGAGGGAGGCAACATGTCCATTCTCGTTCGGGGCGGCACCGTCGTGAACGCGGACCAGACGGTTCGCGCCGACGTCTATATCGAAGGCGGGAAGATCAAGGCCGTGGGCGCCGGGCTCGACGCGCCGGCGGGGGCCGAAATGGTGGACGCCGGCGGCGCCTATGTGATGCCGGGCGGCATCGATCCGCACACGCACATGGAATTGCCCTTCATGGGAACGGTCGCCTCGGAGGATTTCTATTCCGGCACCACGGCGGGGATGGTCGGCGGCACGACGATGATTATCGACTTCGTCATTCCAAGCCCGCAAGAAAACCTGATGGACGCCTATCGCAAATGGCGCGGCTGGTCCGAAAAGGCCGCCGGCGACTACAGCTTCCATGTCGCCGTCACATGGTGGGACGACAGCGTGCATCGCGATATGGGCACGCTGGTCCATGAGCACGGCGTCAACAGCTTCAAGCACTTCATGGCCTACAAGAACGCGATCATGGCCGAGGATGAAGTGCTGATCCAAAGCTTCCAGCGCGCCCGCGAGCTGGGCGCGATCTGCACCGTCCACGCCGAAAACGGCGAGCTGGTTTTCCATCTCCAGCAGGAGCTGCTGAAGATGGGCATCACCGGGCCGGAAGGCCATCCCCTGTCGCGCCCGCCCGAGGTCGAGGGCGAGGCGGCGAACCGCGCCATCCGCATCGCCCAGGTGCTCGACGTGCCGCTTTATATCGTCCACAACTCGTGCATCGAATCGGTGCAGGCGATCGCGCGGGCGCGCGGCGAGGGCCAGCGGGTGTTCGGCGAGGTGCTGGCCGGCCATCTCCTAGTCGATGACAGCGTCTATCGCAACCCCGATTTCGAGTTCGCGGCCGGGCATGTGATGAGCCCGCCCTTCCGGCCGAAGCCGCACCAGGCGGAACTGTGGCGCGCCCTCCAGGCCGGAACGGTGCAGACCACGGCGACCGACCATTGCTGCTTCTGCGCGCCGCAAAAAGCGGCCGGTCTCAAGGATTTCACCAAGATCCCCAATGGCACCGGCGGGGTCGAAGACCGCATGCACGTGCTGTGGCACCACGGCGTCAATACCGGCCGGTTGACGATGAACGAGTTCGTCGCCGTCACCTCGACCAACGCCGCCAAGATCTTCAACATCTATCCGCGCAAGGGCGCGGTCGCGGCCGGGGCCGACGCCGATCTCGTGGTCTGGGATCCGAAGAAAACGCGGCGCATCTCCGCCGCGACCCATCACCAGAAGGTCGACGTCAATATCTTCGAAGGCATGGAGGTCACCGGCATCAACACGGTGACCATTTCGCAAGGCAAGATCGTCTATCGCGACGGCGACGTGCGCACGGTGAAGGGCGCCGGCCGCTATATCGATCGTCCGCCCTTCGCCGGTTATTTCGAGGCTCTGCGCATCAAGCGCGAGCGCGAGCGTCCCCGACCGGTCAACCGGGCGCCGCGCGCGGTTCGCGTCAACTGACCAATCACAACCAGGGGGTGGCTATGTCGATTTCACGTCGTCTTTTCCTTGCTAGCGCGGCGCTCGCCGCGGGTCTTTTCGGCCTCGCGGGCGCATCGCCGGCGACGGCCCAGATGAAGCCGGTCCAAGGCAAGATCAAGGTCGCGGCGATCTACACCGTACCGGTCGAACAACAATGGGTGAGCCGCATTCACAAGGCGCTCAACGCCGCCAAGGACCGCGGCGACATCGAGTACGTCTTTTCCGAGAACGTCACCAACACCGATTACGAGCGCGTGATGCGCGAATACGCCCAGAAGGGCAATAATCTGGTGGTCGGCGAGGTATTCGGCGTCGAGCGCGCGGCGCGCAAGGTCGCCGCCGACTTCCCCAACACCGCCTTCCTCATGGGGTCGAGCTTCGGCCCGGCGGGCAAGAACTTCTCGGTGTTCGATAACTGGATCCAGGAAGCGTCGTACCTCACCGGCCTGGTCGCAGGTGCCATGACCAAGTCGAACGCCATCGGCATGGTCGGCGGCTATCCGATCCCCGAGGTCAACCGCCTGATGCACGCCTTCATGGACGGGGCGAAGGAAACCAACCCCAACGTCAAGTTCATGGTGTCGTTCATCGGCTCGTGGTTCGATCCGCCGAAGGCGAAGGAAGCCGCCTTCGCCCAGATCGACCGCGGCGCCGACCTGCTCTATGCCGAACGCTTCGGCGTCACCGACGCGGCCAAGGAGCGCAAGAAGCTCGCCATCGGCAACGTCATCGACACCCAGCCGCAATACCCCGAGACGATGATCGTCTCCGCCCTTTGGCACATGGAGCCGACGATCGACACGGCGCTGGCCAAGGTGAAGGCGGGCACCTTCACGGCCGAGGATTACGGCCAGTACTCGCAGATGAAGGCCGGCGGGGCGAGCATCTCCTCGCTCGCCGGGTTCGAGAGCAAGGTGCCGGCCGACGTGCGGGCGAAGGTGAAGCAGCGCGAGCAGGAAATCCGCGACGGGCTTTACCGCGTCAACGTCAACGATTCGGAACCGAAATCGACGATGTGATCGCCGGACCCTCCGGCACGTGACCGTCCGACCCGTGGCGCAGGCGGAGACCGTTCTCCGCCTGCGCGGCATTACCAAGCGCTTCGGCGCCCTCGTCGCCAACGACGCCATCGATCTCGACCTCGGCAAGGGCGAGGTAGTGGCGCTGCTTGGCGAGAACGGGGCCGGCAAGACGACGCTGATGAACATCCTCTTCGGCCACTATGTCGCCGATACGGGAACCATCGAGGCGTTCGGTCGCCGGCTGCCGCCGAGCGATCCCGGCGCCGCCATCGCCGCCGGTATCGGCATGGTCCATCAGCATTTCACGCTGGCCGATAATCTGAGCGTTCTCGACAACGTCATTCTCGGCACCGAATCGCTGTGGCGTTTGGCCTCGCGCCGGGCCGAGGCCAAACGCCGGCTGCTTGGCCTCGCCGGCGCCTTCGGTTTGCGCGTCGATCCCGACGCCCCGGTCTCCGGCCTGTCGGTCGGCGAGCAGCAACGCGTCGAGATTCTGAAGGCGCTCTATCGCAAGGCCCGCATCCTGATCCTCGACGAGCCGACGGCGGTGCTGACGCCGCAGGAATCGGATTCGCTGCGCCGCACGTTTCGCCGCCTGGTCGGCGAGGGGTTGTCGATCGTCTTCATCTCGCACAAGCTCGACGAGGTGCTCGACATCGGCGACCGGGTGGTCGTCCTGCGCGCCGGCAAGGTCGCCGGCGAAATGCCGACCGCTGGGGCCGACCGCCACCGGGTGGCGGAAATGATGGTCGGGCGCGAAGTGGTCGAGCCGGCGCGCCAGCCGCGCCCGCCGGGCCGCACGGTGGTCGAGCTCGACAGATTGACCGTGGCCGCCGGCGACGGTCCGCCGGCGCTCGACGACGTGTCGCTCGCCGTGCGCGCGGGCGAGATTGTCGGCATCGCCGGGGTGTCGGGCAACGGCCAGAAAACGCTGTCCGACGTGCTCTCGGGCCTGATCGCGCC
Organism: Rhodospirillales bacterium; assembly: GCA_016195145.1. Classification (GTDB taxonomy): domain Bacteria; phylum Pseudomonadota; class Alphaproteobacteria; order CACIAM-22H2; family CACIAM-22H2; genus JACQAF01. The sequence continues at coordinate 857 of JACQAF010000302.1, read as the reverse complement.
GATGCGCGGCGCGTTCCGCCTCGACGGCGAGGACGCCGGTATTGCCGGCGTGCGGGCGCTGGTGCGGCGCGGCGTCGGCCGTATCCCCGAGGACCGGCACGCCAGCGGCGTGATCGGCGACATGACCATCGCCGAAACCCTGATCGCCGAGGATTATGCCGAGCCGCCCTATGCGCGCTTCGGCATCGCCGACCGGCGCGCGGTAGCCGGCTTCGCCCGGCGTATCGTCGATGAATTCGATGTGCGTTGCGAAGGGCCGGCGGCGCGCGCGCGGCTGCTGTCGGGCGGCAATATGCAGAAGCTCTTGCTCGGCCGCGTGCTCGCCCGCGATCCGCGCTTCATCCTCGCCAACCAACCGACGCGCGGGCTCGATGTCGGCGCGGCGGCTTTCGTTCACGGCCGGCTGCTCGAGGCGCGCGAGCGCGGGGCGGCGATCCTGCTGATATCGGAGGATCTCGATGAAATCCTTCAGATGTCCGACCGCGTTGCGGTGATATTTCGCGGCCGGCTGGGGCCGGCGTTGGCGCGCGACGGCGTCGATGCGCGCGTGCTCGGCCTGATGATGGCGGGGCAGGGGGCGGAGGCGGCGCATGCGTCTTGAGCCGCGCGAGCACGTGCCGCTTGCGCTCACCGTGCTCGCGCCGGTCGGCGCGGTCCTGGCGAGCCTTGTCGCCTGTGCGGCGCTGATCGCCTGGTCGGGTGCGCCGGTCGTCCGGGCCTATCTCCTGATGTTCCAGGGCGCGGCCGGAAGCGTGTTCGCGCTCACCGAAACATTCTCGCGGGCGACGCCGTTGATCTTTACCGGCCTTGCGGCCGCCGCCGCCTTTCGCGCCCGGTTCTGGAACATCGGCGCCGAG
>JACQAF010000312.1 GCA_016195145.1 Rhodospirillales bacterium | reverse complement strand
GGCTCGCCAGCACGTCGCGCAGGTTGGTCGCGGCGGCCAGCGCCACGCCCGATTTGGCGAGGCCCAGCCGCGCTGCGCGCATGCGAATCTGGTCGACTGCCTCTTCGCCGGAAATGTAGGCGATTTGCGCGTCGGCCGACAGCGCCGCGGCGATCTGGAGCAAAAGCGTCGATTTGCCGATGCCGGGGTCGCCGCCGACCAGCACGGCCGAGCCGGCGACGAGGCCGCCGCCGCACACGCGGTCGAACTCGGCATTGCCGGTGGCGCGGCGCGGGGCCTGCTCGGCCTCGCCCTCAAGGCCGACAAAGGCAAGCCGCTTGCTGGCGCGCGCGCTGCCGCGCGCCTTGGCGCCGAGGGGGGCCGTCTCGACCGCCGGCTCCTCGACGATCGAATTCCACGCCCCGCAGGCATCGCATTTTCCCGACCAGCGCGGATGCGCCGCGCCGCATTGCTGGCAGACGAAATGCGCCTCGCGCCGGGCCATCCGCTAGCCGCCTCCGGGGCGCGGGCTCACGCCCGCACCTGCATCTGGATCGGCCCCTCGGCGCGGCCATTGATGAACTGGTCGACATAGGGGTTGCCCGAGCGATCGATGCCGGCGACCGGACCCTGCCAGATGATCTTGCCCATGTGCAGCATGGCGACGCGATGGGCGATCTTGCGGGCGCTGCCCATGTCATGGGTGATCGACAGCGCGGTTGCGCCCAGTTCATGCACGCATTTGACGATCAGCTTGTCGATGACGTCCGACATGATCGGGTCGAGGCCGGTTGTCGGCTCGTCGAAAAAGATGATTTCCGGCTTGGTGGCGACGGCGCGGGCCAGCGCCACGCGTTTTTTCATGCCGCCCGACAGCTCGGCCGGCGACAATTCGCCGACCTCGGGGCGCAGGCCGACCGAGGCGAGGTTCTCGATCGCGATGCGCTTGGCGGCGATGCGATCCACGCCCTGGGCGCGGATCAGGCCGAAGGCGACGTTCTCCCACACGGCCAGCGAGTCGAATAGCGCCGCGCCCTGGAACAGCATGCCGAACTTGCGGTTGATCTTTTCGCGCTCGCTGGTCGGCATGCCGAGCACTTCGACGCCGTCGATCTTGATGCTGCCGGATTCGGGCTCGAGCAGGCCGAGGACGCATTTGAGCAGCACCGATTTGCCGGTGCCGGAGCCGCCGATGACCACCATCGATTCAGCAACGCCGACATCGAGGTCGAGCCCGTCCAGGACGACCTTCGGGCCGAAGGCTTTATACAGGCCGCGGATCGAGATTTTCGGATGGTGTTTCATCGCGTGGCGAAGAAGATTTCGGTGATCCCGTAATTGAACACCAGCAGCAGGATCGAGGCGGAGACGACGGCGTTGGTCGTCGCCCGGCCGACACCTTGGGCCCCGCCCTCGCTGTGATAGCCGTGATAGCAGCCCATCAGCGAAATGATGAAGCCGAAGGCGCCGGCCTTGACCAGGCCGGAGAACACGTCGATGAACTCGAGAAAATCGAAGGTCCGCTTGAGATAGGCGGCCGGATTGAAGTTGAGCTTGTAGACGCCGACCAGGTATCCGCCGAACACGCCGATGACATCGGCGACGATGACCAGCAGCGGCAGCATGGTCAGGCCGGCGATCAACCGCGGCGCGACGAGGTACTTGAACGGATTAGTCGCCAGGGTGGAGAGCGCATCGATCTGCTCGGTCACGCGCATGGTGCCGATTTCGGCCGCCATCGAGGCGCCGATCCGCCCGGCGACCATCAGCCCGGCGATCACCGGGCCGAGCTCGCGGGTCATCGACAACACGACGACGGTGGCGACCGCGCCCTCGGCCGAGAAACGGGCGAAGCCGGTGTAGCTTTGCAGCGCCAGCACCATGCCGGTGAACAGCGAGGTGAGCCCGACCACGGGCAGCGAGAAATAGCCGATATCGAGCATCTGGCGGCCGATCAGCTGCGGGTACCAGGGCGGGCGCAGGCAGTGCGAGACCGCGACGAAGGTAAATAGCGAGATCCGCCCCGCGACCTGCATGAAGCCGATGAAGACGCGACCGAGGGTGGCGAGCGGGTTCATGCGGGGGCCTGGGGTTCGTCGAGATAGACGCGGCGAAAGCGTCGGCCGAGGCGCGTAAGCACCTCGTAACCGTTGGTGCCGGCGATGTCGGCCACCGCATCGACGGCGAGATGCGGGCCCATCAATTCGACTATGTCACCGGGGCCGATGGCCGGGGCGGAAGTAACGTCGAGCGTAATCAAATCCATCGAAACCCGGCCGATCACTGGCAGCCGGACAGCGCCGTAAAAGGCGCAGCCGCGGTTGCTAAGGGTACGCAGCCAGCCATCGGCATAGCCGACGGCGATCGTGGCGATCCGGGTTCTGCCCGTGACGCGATGCGTGGCACCATATCCAACGCTCCGGGGCGGGTCAACGTCGCGGATTTGCAGGACTTTTGCCTCCAGCCGAGCGACGCCAGCGACCGGATTGGGGCCGCCGGGGGTGGGGTTGATGCCGTAAAGCGCGCAGCCCGGCCGGACTAGGTCGAAGTGGTAGGTGGAGCCAAGAAAAATAGCCGAGGAATTGGCGAAGCTCGCCTTCGCTCCCGGCCAGGCGGCGAGATGGCCGGCGAATTCGCGGTGCTGGGCGAGGTTGAGATCGTGACCCGGCTCGTCGGCGCAGGCGAGATGGCTCATCAGGAAACGCAGATCGAGGGCGTTGAGGCGCGCCCGCTCGCCGGCCAGGTGGCGGGCCTCGGCGGGCGAGAGGCCGAGGCGCGACATGCCGGTGTCGATATGGATGACCGCCGGTAGGGCGGTCGACGACAGGCGGGCGGCGGCAAGCCACAGACCGATCTGGCCGGGATCATTGAGCACCGGTACGAGGCGCGCGTCGATGAAGGCGTCTTCCTCGCCGGACGCCAGGCCGTTGAGCACGTAAATCGCCGCCTGCGGCGGCAGCAGCGGGCGCAATTCCAAGCCTTCGCCGAGATGGGCGACGAAAAAATGCCGGCAGCCGGCCTGGGCGAGCACCGGCCCGACGCGCGCCGCGCCGAGGCCGTAAGCATTGGCCTTGAGCACACCGGCGCATTCCGCGCCGCCGCCGAGGCGGGCGCGCAAGAGGCGGTAATTGGCGGCGATCGCGCGAAGATCGACGGTCAGGACCGACGGCGCGGCCGCGCTGGCGTCACCCGCCGCCATCGGGCAGCTGGCTGGGATTGGCGTAATTGTCGAACTTAGTGAAGTTGCCGTCGAAATACAGCTTCACAATGCCGATCGGCCCGTGGCGCTGCTTGCCGATGACCACTTCGGCGATGTTATGTACCTCGGCTCCGCGCTGTTGCCATTGCTCCATGCGGTCGTGGAACTTCTCTTCGCTTTCGTCGGGGCGGCGGCCCGGCTCGGCGCGTTCGTGATAATACTGTTCGCGATAGACGAACATCACGACGTCCGAATCCTGCTCGATGGTGCCCGATTCACGCAAATCCGAAAGCTGCGGCCGTTTGTCTTCGCGCTGCTCGACCGCGCGGCTGAGCTGCGAGAGCGCCAGCACCGGCACGTTGAGTTCCTTGGCCAGCGCCTTGAGGCCGCGGGTGATGGCGGAGATTTCCTGCACCCGGTTTTCGGACTTGGTGCCCGGGCTGGGACCAAGAAGCTGCAGATAGTCGATGACGATCAGGCCCAGCCCTTGCGTGCGCTTGAGGCGGCGGGCGCGGGTGCGCAGGGCCGATACCGACAGGGCCGGCGTATCGTCGATGAACAGCGGAATGCGGGCGAGGCGCTGGCTCGCTTCGACGAAACGCGGGAAATCCTCGCCGCGCACCTCGCCGCGCCGGATCTTGTCCGACGGCACCTCGGTTTCCTCGGACAGGAGGCGGGTGGCGAGCTGCTCGGCCGACATTTCAAGCGAGAAGAAGGCGACTTTTGCCCCTTCGATCACCTCGACCGAGCCGTCTTCGGCCCGGCGTTCGCTGTAGGCGAGCGCGGCGTTGAAGGCGATCTTGGTGGCGAGCGCCGTTTTGCCCATCGACGGGCGACCGGCGAGGATGACGAGGTCGGAGGGATGCAGGCCGCCGAGCTTGGCGTCGAGATCGCGCAGGCCGGTGGTGACGCCGGTGACATGGCTGTCGCGCTTGTAGGCGGCCTGGGCCATGTCGATGGCGATGTTGAGCGCGGCATCGAGCCGCTGGAAGCCGCCCTCGAACTGTCCGGTGGTGGCGAGATCGAACAGCTGCTGCTCGGCGCCCTCGATCTGTTCCTTGGCGCCGGTTTCAAGATCGTAGCCATAGGCTTTGTTGACCACGTCCTCGCCGAGCGCAATGAGCTGCCGGCGCAAGAAAAGATCGTGGATCGTGCGCGCATAGTCGCCGGCGTTGATGATCGTTACCACTGCGGTGGCGAGGCGGGCGAGGTATTGCGCGCCGCCGATCTCGGCGAGACCGCTATCCTGCTCGAAGTAGTTCTTGAGCGTGACCGGGTTGGCGATCTGGCCGCGTTCGATCAGCTTGCCGCAGGCTTCGTAGATGCGGCCGTGGCGGTCATCGGCAAAATGCTCGGCGCGCAGGAACTCGCCAACCTTTTCATAGGCGCGGTTATTGGCGAGCAGCGCGCCAAGCAGGGCCATTTCCGCCTCGAAATTATGAGGCGGGGTGCGCAGCGGAGAAATTTCGTCGTCGCGCGCCTTCAGCGGCGCAACATTCGTTCGCGGTGCTGTATCCATGGGATACGCAAGTTACGCCTGCGGCGACAATTGCCACAAGGCGAATCGACAGTGCAATGAAAGTATAACGGGGATAACTCACGGGCCGCAAATCGCACCCTGCCGCGCGGGCTAAACCGCTAGATTGGCGCGGCCGGCGTTGGCGCGCTCCCATTCCTGGATGTAATCGCGGGTCAGCGGCACGGCGTTGACCGACTTGGCGATCTGCATCTGGAACACCATGTGGCCCTGGCGGCGGAAGGCGATCTCGCTGCCGGCCAGATAGAATTCCCACATCCGGCAAAACCGTTCGTCGTAAAGGTTACGCACCTCGTCGCGGGCCTGCTGGAAGCGCCGCCGCCATTCCTTGAGCGTATCGGCATAGTGCAGGCGCAGGATTTCGATATCGGTTACCCAAAGTCCGGCCTTCTCCACCGCGGGCAGAACCTCGGACAGTGCCGGCGAGTAGCCGCCGGGGAAGATGTATTTGCGGATCCACGAATTGGTCGTGCCCGGCCCGTCCGACCGTCCGATCGAGTGGAGCAGGGCGACGCCATCCTCGGCGAGCAGCGACTTGAGATGCTCGAAAAACTCCCGGTAATGATTGACGCCGACATGTTCGAACATGCCGACCGATACGATCCGGTCGAATGTACCGGTCTGCTGGCGGTAGTCGCGCAGATCGAAGCGCACCTGTCCGTCGAGCCCGGCGGCGGCGGCCCGCTGGTTCGATACCTTGTGCTGTTCCGACGACAGGGTCACGCCAAGCACCTCGCCGGCCCCCACCTTGGCGAGATAGATGCCAAGCCCGCCCCAGCCCGAGCCGATATCGAGCACCCGCGCACCCGGTTTCAGCAGCAGCTTGGCCGCGATATGGCGCTTTTTGTTGTCCTGGGCGACCTCGAGGCTGTCGTTATCGGTGGTGAAGTAGGCGCAGGAATACTGCCGGTCGTTGTCGAGGAACAGGTCGTAGAGCGTGCCCGACAGGTCGTAATGATGGGCGACGTTGCGCTGGGCGCGCGAAATCGGGTTGAACTGTTGGAAACGGCGGAACAGCAGTTGCAGGCGGTAGCCGAAATCGAAGGTCAGGCCCCGCTGCTCAAGATGCTGAAGATTGATCGCGCAGAAATCGAGGAAATCGTAGATATCGCCGTTCTCGATCGTCAGCCGGCCATCCATATAGGCCTCGCCGATGGCCAGGCGCGGATTGAAAAAAATGCGTCGCGCGGTGGCATCGTCGTGCACGCGGATCGTCAGCGCCGGCTTTTCGCCCTCGCCGAATATTTGCGATTTGCCGGTAGCATCGATGACGGTCAGCCGACCGATGCGGAACACGCGCTGAAACAGGAGGGAGAGAAGCCGCATCGCGTTTACGTCCGGCCGTTGCGCCACGGGGCGAAAAAGTCGAGGCGAAAACAAACAGCCAGCCATTGGGACTGGCGGATCAACAGTTAATAAGAAGTCGCAAAGGTTGTAAAGCGACTCGGCAAAACCCAAGGGCGCAGCCAAAACGGCGGCGACGCCGCCCGTTTCCGGGGGCGCCGTGGCGCGGAAAACAGCCGGCTTTCGCGAATGCGTCTAGTCCGCGTCGTCGTCCTTCTTTTTCGCCTTGGCTTTCTTCTTGGCCTTGGGCTTGGCGGTTTCTTCGGCTTCGTCGTCGGCCGCTTTGGTCTTGGCTTTGGCTTTTTTCTTCTTCGGCGTCTCGTCGGCGGCTGTCTCGCCGGCCGCTTCGGCCTTGGGCTCGGCGGGCGCATCAGCCGTCTCGGCCGCCGCCGCTTCGGCGCGGGGCGACTTGCCCGCGGCCTGCGCCGCCGCTTCCTCGTCCGACTGGGCGATGTTGAGGGTGACCGAAACGGCCACTTCGGGATGCAGCGCGATGCGCAGCTTGCTCAGGCCCAGCGCCTTGATCGGCTGGTCGAGCAATACCTGGCGGCGCTCGATGGTGAAGCCGGCGGCGGTAATCGCGTCGGCGATATCGCGCGTCGTGACCGAACCGTAGAGC
>JACQAF010000311.1 GCA_016195145.1 Rhodospirillales bacterium | reverse complement strand
CGGCCTCGACCGCGGCGATGCGAAGATAAAGCCGGCGGGCCCGCGGATTGCGGCGGACCATGATCGGGATCGACAGGCCTTCGTGATCGAGCGCAAGGCCGGGCGGATCGGGGCGCTTGGCCATGCATGCTCCATAGACCCTTGCGCCGAGTCGGGGCAAGCCCGCTGCGGCGATCAGCGCCGGAAAACCCCGACCAGTTCGAGATGGGGCGACCACAAGAATTGATCGATGGGCGCGAGCGCGGTCAGGCGATAACCGCCGGCGGCGAGGGTTCGCGCATCGCGGGCGAACGTCGCCGGGTTGCACGACACGGCGATGACGACGGGAATGGCCGATGCGGCCAGCGCCGCTGCTTGTTCGGCCGCGCCGTCGCGCGGCGGATCGAAAACCGCGCCGTCAAAACCAGCAAGTTCGTCCCCGGCCAGCGGCCGGCGGGCAAGATCGCGCGTCTCGACGGCAAGGCGCGGGCCGATGCCGGCCTGGCGCGCGGCGCGGTCGAGGGCAGTGGCCATCTCCGCCGATCCTTCAACGGCGCGCACGCGCGCAGTGCGGGCTAGCGGCAGCGCGAGGGTGCCGCACCCCGCATAAAGATCGGCGATGCGTTTTGCGCCAGCGAGGCCGTCGACGACGGCGCGGATAATCGCGGCCTCGCCTTGCGGGCTCGCCTGCAAGAACGCCGCCGGCGGCAGATCGACGGGCACGCCGCCGAACGTCGCCTGGAAGGCGCGCCGCTGGACAATGATTTCGGCGCTACGCTCCGCCCCCGTGCGCCAAGCGAGGCGCGCAAGGTCGAGATTGTCGGCAATGACGGCAAGACGCTCGCGCTGCGCCCGGTCGGGCGCGGGCGATGCGGTGACGACGATCTCGACGCCGCCAAGGGCGAGGGTAGCGAGAATATCCGCTGCTCGCCGGTTGCCGAGCAGCGCGCTGGCGCATCCGCGCAAACGTGGGACAAGGGCGACCAGCGCCGGATCGAGAATGGGACACGCGCCGATGTCAACCACCGCGCTACGTAAACGGGCGTGAAAACCGATCTCGACCCGGCCGCCCGCGCGCTCGGCGACGAACTCGGCCCGCCGGCGTGCGCCTGGCGGCGTGCGGGCCAGCGGCCCCAGCGGAACATCGTCGAAGCCGGCGCGCGCCAGCGCCTGTTGCGCCAGACCGATCTTCCACCCGGCATAGGCCGGGTCGGCGAAATGCTGAAGGGCGCAGCCGCCGCACGCGCCGAAATGGGGGCAGGGCGGCTCGGCCCGGTCGGCGGCGCGGGTTCGCCACTCGACCGGCAATGCATGGCGGACACCGGCCCGCCGAACGACCACGCGCTCGCCGGGTAGCGTAAAAGGCACAAAAATTTGATCGCCGCCGAGCGCGGCGATGCCGTCGCCCTGCGCACCCAGCGTCTCGATCGACAGTTCGAACGATTCCCCGTTGCCGGGCGCAGGGCGGCGCTTTACGCGGCGCATGGACGGAATACCGGCCCGTTGCGGCGGATGATAGGCGAGCACGAAAAGGAATGCGTAAACATAAGCAGCAGAAGGATCGCGGGTTTCCCGGCCGGAGCCGGCGGCTCCGATCACGGTATCGGGAATACCGGTTAACCGCGCCAAGCGCTATCATAAATCGGCGGACGATTTACAACCAAGCGCAGGGACCATGCCCGACGAACGCCTTGGCGCGCGTCCCGACGAAGGGACGGCGTCCTCGACATCCGCTGCGGCGGCGACCAAAACCATCAACCTCGCGCTCCAGGGCGGCGGGGCGCACGGCGCCTTTGCCTGGGGCGTCCTCGACCGGCTGTTCGAGGACGAGCGCATCGCCATCGAAGGGCTGAGCGCGACCAGCGCGGGGGCGATGAATGCCGTGGTCGCGGCCCACGGGTTCACCGCCGGCGGGCGCGCTGGCGCGCGACAGGCTCTCGACGATTTCTGGCGCGCGATCAGCGAAACCGCGTGGCCGGGATCGTGGTGGCCAGATTTCGGCCGCCTGGCGGGGTATCGGGCGGCGCCATCCCATTTCGCTATCGGCCTGCTCGCGCGGCTGTTCTCGCCGTACCAGTTCAATCCGCTCGACATAAATCCCTTGCGCGACTTGATCGAGCGCACAGTCGATTTCGCGGCCCTGCGCGCGCAATGCCCGATCAAGCTGTTCCTGTGCGCGACCAATGTGCGCAGCGGCAAGGTGAAGATTTTCGGCAATCGCGAGCTGAGCGCGGCTGCCGTTCTCGCCTCGGGCTGCTTGCCGCATCTGTTCCAGGCGGTCGAGGTCGACGGCGCGCATTACTGGGACGGCGGGTACATGGGCAACCCGGCGATCTTTCCCCTGATCTATCATTGCGATTGCCGCGACGTCGTCGTCATCCACATCAATCCGATCGAGCGCGACGAGCTGCCGACGACGCCGGACGAGATCATGAACCGTCTTAACGAGATCAGCTTCAACTCGTCGCTGATGCGTGAGATGCGGGCGATCGCCTTCGTTAGCAAGCTGATCGATAGCGGCGATGTCCGGGACAATGCGCTGCACCGGGTGCTGATTCACGCCATCGACGCCGAGGAATTCATGCGCGACCTCGGGGCCGCCAGCAAGTTCGATCCCAACTGGTCGTTTCTCACCCGGCTGCGCGACATTGGGCGCGAGCGGGCCGGCGAATGGATCGAACGCAATTTCGCACGGCTCGGCGTCGAGTCGACAATCGACATCCGCGCAAAATATCTGTGAGCAGAGATTGGCAGGGATGCACATCCGGTAAAGGCGGGATATCGTAACGCGGGGCGGTAACTGAAGGATCGCCGATGCAAGATCGTCCGCAAACGCCATCGCGACGCAAGCCGGACCGGGCCCGACCCCCGGCCGCGCAGACAGGGACAGCCATCTCCGGCCTGATTCGGGCGCTGGGCGAATTGGTGTCCGGGGCGACCGACCGCGTGACCCTGCCCGAGCGGGTGCGGCGCGCCATCGCGGTCGAGCAGCGACACAGCGAGGTCGTCGTCGGCTGGGTGCAGATGGGCCTCGTCCTCACCTTCGCCACCCTATATTCCGTCGCGCCCAAGACCTTCAGCGCCGATGCGCCCTTCGCTCCGGTGCCATGGGCGCTCGGCGCGTATTTCTGTTTTACCGTGGTGCGGCTTTTTCTTGCCTATCGCGACCGGCTGACGGCGTGGATACTGGCGGTCTCGGTCGTCATCGACATGGCGCTTCTGCTGGTGACGATCTGGAGCTTCCATCTGCAATACGGGCAGCCGCCGGCCTTCTATCTGAAGGCGCCGACGGTGCTTTACATCTTTATCTTTATCGCTCTGCGCGCCCTGCGGTTCGAGGCAGGCTACGTTCTGCTGGCCGGTGCGGTAGCGGCGTCGGGCTGGCTGGTTCTGGTCGTCTACGCGGCGACCTTCGATCCGGGCGGCATGCCGGTCACCCGCGATTACGTGCATTATATGACCTCGGCCAGCATCCTGTGGGGGGCGGAGTTCGACAAGATCATCTCGATCCTGATCGTCACCCTGATCCTGGTCGCGGCCATCGCCCGGGCGCGGCGGGTGCTGGTTCAGGCGCTGGCCGAAGGCGAGGCGGCGCGCGACCTCAAGCGTTTTTTCGCCCCCGACATTGCGCGCCGGATCACCGGATCGGACGAACTTGTTCATCCCGGCGAGGGAGAAATGCGCAACGCGGCGGCGCTGTTCGTCGATATGCGCGGTTTTACCGTCCTCACCGCGAGCCTTGATCCCGGCGCGACGATGAAGCTGCTGGCCGAGTACCAAGCGCGGATGGTGCCGGTGATCCAGGAACATGGCGGCAGCATCGACAAATTCCTCGGCGACGGAATCATGGCGAGCTTCGGCGCGGCGCGGCGCTCGCAAACCTACGCCGCCGATGCGTTGCGCGCAGTCGACGCGCTGATCGCCGAGGCGGGGCGTTGGCGCGCTCAGCGCGAGGCCGCCGGCCTGCCGGCGCCGCCGGTGGGCGCTGCGGTGGCGACGGGCAGCGTCGTCTTCGGCGCGGTGGGCGACGAAACGCGGCTCGAATATACGGTGATCGGCGAGGCGGTGAACCTCGCCGCCAAGCTTGAGAAGCATACCAAGGTTGAAAAGGTGCGCGCCCTGACCGACACGTCAGCCTTCGCCCTGGCGCAGAGCCAGGGTTATGCGCCGCCATCGCCCAAGCAAGACCGCCGCGGCGTGCGGGTCGAGGGGGTGGCCGAGCCGCTCGATCTCGTCGTGCTAGCCTAAGACTCTAGATCGTGTCGAGCGACTTCCATGACACGTCGGCAAGATGCCAGAGCCGCTTGCTGTCGATCTGGCCGACGAAGGCGTAGGCATAGCCGCCTTCGCGCCAGTAGACGACATTGACGTCGCCGCGTTTGGCGAGATTTCCCGGCAGATTTCCTTCGTTGCTGAAGGCGACCACCAAGCCGACCAGCTCGCCGCCCTGCGAAAAATAAAGGAATTGCGCCGCCGGCCTGCCGCCGATGATCAGCAGCCGCCCCCCTTGCGGGAAAAAGCCCTGGGCCGACAGGTCGGGCACCGACAGGCGGCGCTTCAGCCGCGCGCCGAACCACGATTCGAGATCGCCGATATGCTCGGCGTTGAAATCGACGAGCAGCCGGTCTTCCTTGGCCAGCGTGCCCGCGTATTCCTTGTAAAAGGCGGCAACGTTATCGATCCAGCGATCGGCCGCGACGGTTTGCAGTTCCGGCCGGATCGGCGCGAAGCCGCGCAGATAGCCGTAGGTGCCGCCGGCGCCGATGATCAGCGTGGCCAGCGCCGCGGCGACCGCCCAGCCGAGCATATGCCTGGCCGGGCGGGCCGCGCGCCGGCTGGCCAGATCGACCGCCGGGGCATTGCCTTCCTCGGTCTTGCCAAGCGCTGCAATCAGGCGATCGGGAACTTCTTCGTGCAACACGTCGGCGAACGCGGCGCGCGGCAGGGCGGCGCTGTCGCGCAAGGCGCGCGCGCGCGCTGACGTCGCGGGATCGGCAGCGATGGCGGCCTCGATCTCGCGCGCCGTGATGGCGTCGACCTCGCCGTCGACATAGGCCATCAGCATCACATCGTCCACTCGATCTGCGCGCGTCATTTTACCTTCCTGAAACCGTAATGCCGTAGCGGCTAATTATCCGCCGCCAGCGAACCGAGCCGCACCACCCGATCCCCTACCGCGTCGCCGGTCGCGCTTTCGCCCAGTTTGTGGGCGAGCGCCAGGCGCGCGCGGGCGAGGCGGCTCATCACCGTGCCAATGGGGACGGCGAGCGTTTCCGCCGCTTCCTTGTAGGTCAGCCCTTCCACGCACACCAACATCAACACCACCCTCTGATCTTCCGGCAATCCGCCCATCGCCCGCCGTACGGCGTCGAAGGTCAGATGCGCTTCCATTCGTCGCACCCCATCGACCGTCAATTCCGGCTCGGTGGCTTCCGCCGGGTCGAGCCGATTATCCCCGCCGCGCACCTTGACTGCCCGTCGCTCATCCAGCCAGATGGTCTGGATAATCCGGAACATCCAGCTATCGAGCCGCGTTCCGGGCGTCCATTGGCCGATGCGGGTGATGGCCCGCTCGCACGCGGCCTGCACCAAGTCATCGGCCTGGTCAGCCGTGCCGGCAAGGCCGCGAGCAAACCGTCGCAGCCGCGGCAGGAGCGCGATCATCTGGTCGCGGACCTGGGCGTCTAGAACGGCCGGCATGACCGCCTTCCGGCGCTTCCGACGGTGTGAAAACGGTCGTCCACGGGGGTTAATTCCCTTTTGTAGCCATAATTTTCGTCTATATCTTTCCGCTAGTTAGCATCGTATCCGGCGGCATGGCCAGCGGAATAAGACGGATCGACGCAGCGTTGTTCAATAACATGTTGCCACGCCGGGCATAAAAGCCCAAGAACGGGATCGCGCTATGAACAAAACCGCCCTCGGGTTGATCGCCCTTATTGCCGTTGCCGGATTTGCCAGCCCGGCCCGCGCCGGATGCTCGAACGAGATCAGATCGATCGAGAGCGAGGCCCGCCGGATTGTCGATCCGCAGATTAAGCGGCGGGTGACGGCGGCGCTTGCCGACGCGAGGCTGGCGGCGCGGCGCGGTGACGAACCGGGCTGCATGGAAGCCGTCGATCAGGCGCGCCGGGGTTTGCCGCCGCTCGTGACCCCGCTGACCAAGACTGGATTCGGCGTAGCGCGATAATCGCCGGTTGATAGGGCGACTAATCAATTTCCGGGCTGATCGCGCCGGAAACTCTCGGGAATCTCGGGCGGCTGGTCGGGCTCGGTATCGCCGCGCCAGGTGACGATCTCCCAGCGCGACGGACCGGACTCGGCCGCGCGGGGGCGTGCAAAAATCTGAAAATAAGCCCAGTTCTCGTCGGCGCAGGACGCACTACCAGCCGGGCAAGCGCGGCGTTGAAGCTCGATCATCGTATAGCCGGGCCTGAACCAGTCGAGGTCGCGCAAGTCTTCGGTAACGTCCTCGGGCCGGATAACGCTGATGCGCTCGACCGTGTATTCGAGCCGCGTCGGCGCGACGAACGCCGCTAGGCGCTCTTCGGCCACGCCAATGCTTGCACAAGCAGTAGCTGCGGCGCGCACCATACAGGCGAGCAGGGTTTCGGCGGCGCAGATCGGTGTCTCGTTTTTGCCAATGCAGGCGCTGGTCGCCGATTTGAGATCGATAAAGCGCACCCCGTCGCTCTCGGCCGCGGCCGGGACAATAAACGGCACAACGGCAAAAGCCGCAGCCGCGACGATGGCGATTCGTCCGAGCAACATGGCCGGCGAGATTAGGCGACGATGCGGTCGCCAATCAACCGCCGCGCGCAAACCTTTCTTGACCCGTGGTTTGGCCCGGGCCAGAACGCGAGCCCGGGCGTCAGGCGGCTTCGCCGGCCCTCGGCTTGACCTTCACATACGCCATCGCCGCGTGCTCGGTGCAATACGGCTTGCCGGCAACCGCGCGGTCGGTGCAGAAGTGAAAATCGACGTCGCCCGGATGACCGATCGGCCAGCGGCACGACTGCGACGATAATTCGACCACCCGCTTGGGCGGGGCAGTGGCGGCCGGCGTCGCCAGTACCGGGACGAGACGGGCGGCAGGGGCCGGCGGCGACGCGGATGGCGTCTGGCGGCGATAGACCGGGGGGCGGCCGCTGCGCTTGATCGGCGACGGTCGGGACGAAAGGTGCAGCCGGTGGGCCTTGCCGACCACGGCATTCTTGGAAATCCCCAGGCGTTTGCCGATTTCTGAGGTCGTCAGGCCTTCGCCCCACAGGCGGGTCAATTCGCCGATTTGGTCCGGGGTCCAATCCATGGATAGCTCCCTAATTTCCCTAGAAATTGTGGATAACTTAGGCCAGAGCACTAAATATTGTGTCCCCCTCGCCGTACGGAGTCAAGACCGTACGCAGCGCATTGGCCCATCGCGAAACGGTAAATAAGGGAGTTGCGCGCGGATGGCGGGTTTGGCACACCATCATGGTTAAGGGGGGTGCCGCTGGGCGGAGTGGGCCCAAACGCGGATTGCTGGCGGATTCATCTGCCGGCGAGTACGACGCGCATAGGGGGCGTAAATGGCGGCAAAGCAAAATCGATCCATGTGCCCGCGCGGCGTTACGCGTCGCGGTTTTCTCGTCGGCGGGCTTGCCGCCGGTGCGTTCCTTGTCGTCCGGCCGGCGGCGGCGCATGTGGCCGTGGCGGAAAAGCGCTTGATCCTCGCCCATCCGCATACCGGCGAAAGCTTCCGCGGCGTTTACTGGGCGAACGGCGATTATCTGCCCGAGGCGCTGGCGCGCCTTCACCATTTGCTGCGCGACTATAAAAACGACAAGCGAACCGCAATCGATCTGCGCCTGTTCGACATGCTGCACGATCTTCAGGCCCGTCTCGGCGCGGTGAAGCCGATACAGGTCATCTCCGGCTATCGCTCGGCCGAGACCAACGCGGCGGCGCGGCGCAAGCAGCATGGCGTGGCGCGCAACAGCTTCCATATACAGGGCCGGGCGGTGGATATTCGCGTGCCCGGCCAGTCGCTTGCCGGCGCACGGCGTGCGGCGGTGGCGACGAAGGCGGGCGGGGTTGGCTTCTACCCTGCGGCCAATTACCTTCATCTCGATACGGGACCGGCGCGAATCTGGTAGCTTCGGCCTTTGTATCCCGAGGCCTCGAAGGGACGCGCCGCCGATGATCCACGCCTATGTTCCGCGCAATGGCGTCGCTGAGCGCCTAGCGGTCGCGTCCGGCGCGCCATTGCCGACGCCGGCCCTGTGGTTCGATCTGATCGAGCCGACGCCCGAGGAGCGTGCGTGCATCGATGCAGCGCTCGGCACCCAGCTGCCGACACGCGAGGAGATGCGCGAGATCGAACCGTCGAGCCGCATCTATACCGAGGGCGAAGCGAGCTACATGACGGCGACGATCATCGCCCAGGCCGACGCCCCCAACCCGGTCCACGATTCGATCACCTTCGTGCTGGCGCGACACAGCCTGGTGACGCTGCGCTATACCGACCCCAGGCCTATCGCCACCTACGCCGCCCGCATCCTGCGCCAGCCGGGCGTCTGCGCCTCGGGCGAAGAGGCGCTAATCGGCCTGCTCGAAGCCTTCGTCGATCGTATTGCCGATATTCTGGAGAAGATCGGCGTCGATCTCGATGCGGTGTCGCGGCAGATTTTCGACCGGCAGGCGACGGCCGGCAAGATCGAAGGCGCTGGCGGCGATCTTCAGGTTGTTCTCAAGGCCCTCGGCCGCAACGACGACCTGGCGTCGAGCTCACGCGAAAGCCTGCTCAGCCTGTCGCGCGTCGTGCGCTTCCTGGTCAGCCAGAGCGAAGGCGCGCCGAAAAAGGAGTCGAAGGAACGCAAGCTGCGCCTCGAAACGCTGTCGCGCGACATCATCTCGCTCAACGAGCATGTCGCCTTCGAATCGCACAAGGTGAATTTCCTGCTCGACGCCACGCTCGGCATGATCAACATCGAGCAGAACCGGATCATCAAGCTGTTCACCGTCGCCGCCGTGATGCTGATGCCGCCGACGCTCGTCGCCAGCATCTACGGCATGAATTTCCGCCACATGCCGGAGCTTGAGTGGATGATCGGCTATCCGCTCGCCGTCGGCCTGATGATCTGCTCGGCGCTGGTGCCCTATCTCTATTTCCGCCGCAAGGGCTGGTTCTAGGGCTGTTTATCACCGGGCCCCGGCAGGGCGGCGATCACGTCGTGCAATGCATCGGCGATGGCTTGTGCGGTCGCATCGCCGCCGCCGAGGGTGCGCGGATCGATGGCCGGGCCGAACACGATGCTGATCGGCGTCGGCCGCGGCAGCCGGCGATGGCGGGGCAGGGCCTCGAACGTGCCGGTAATGCGCACCGGGACGACCGGCACCGGCCGGCGCAGCAGGATGTGGCCGATGCCGGGCAGGAAGCGTTGCAGCGCGCCGTCGGGCGAGCGCCAGGATTCAGGAAACCAGGCGAGGGCCCGTCCTTCCGCCAGCACTGCATCGGCGTAGGCGAGGGTTGCGGCCGGGGCGCGGTCATCGGCGCGGAAGATATGCGCTGCCCGGGCAAGTGCGCGGCCGGCCCTACGATCGAACAGGCGCCCGCCATCGCCGCTCCACCACAGGTTCTGCAATCGGCGCAGCCCCATGGCCGACGCGAGGGCAAGCGGATCGAGGTCGCTCAGGTGGTTGGCGACCACGATATAGGGGCCGGCGGTCGGCAGGTTTTCTCGCCCGTCGACGCGCAAGCGGAAGACGAGGCGCATCAAGGCGACGTCGATCCCATAAAGAGCAAGGCCGAGCGATCGATAGCCCGGACCGGGCGGCTCCAGCCATGTCTCTTGCTCGGGCGTCAGCGCGCCGATTGCCGCGGCGGCGGCGGCCGGGCGTGTGCGGCGCACGCCGGCGCGCACCAGAAGCTCGCGCAGCGAGCCGATCTCGCCCAGATCCTCCTCGCTAAAATGCACGTCGAACCGTTCGGCGAGCTCAAGGGTCATCGTTACCCATTCAAGCGAGTCGATGCCGAGATCGAGTTGCGGCGACATATCGAGGAATAGAGACTTACCCTTGTAACGCTTGCCGAGCCAGGCCCATATCTCGCGCGCCGGCGAGGCGTCGAGCATGGCGCGGTCCGCGGCGGAAAGCGGCGCGGCGGTCGCGGCCGTCGCGCCGGCCTTGGTGCGGGCGTAAATCTCGCCGAGGCGAAAGCGTTGCGGTTTGCCGAGGCGCGTGCGCGGGATCGGTTCGCGGGCGATGGCGTAGCCGGCGATGCGCTGGAAGGACGGCAGACGGCGCGACAATTCGCTAAGGCCGACGCGCAGCACATCGTCGATGCGTACGCTGCGGCTGGCCGGAATCGCCTCGAGATCGGGAACGACCAGCGCCACCAATGCGCCGGCCTGCTCAAGGACGGCGATCTCTTTTACGTACGGGCTCTGGCCGTAGACCTTTTCGAGTTCTTCGGGGAAGACGTTCTTGCCGCCGCCGAGGACGATCATTTCCTTCGCCCGGCCGACGATATGAACGAAGCCGTCGGCGTCGATGAAGCCGAGATCGCCGGTGCGGAACCAGCCATCGGGCGCGAAGGGGTCGGGATCGCCGACCGGCTGGCGACGATAGCCAGCGAAGACCTGGCGGCCGCGCGCCTCGATCTCGCCGACGCCGGCCGCGTCGGGATCGGCGACGCGCAGCTCCGCGCCGGGCAACGGCCGGCCCTCGCTGCCGATACGCGCCCGGCCCCGGCGGTTGCAGGTGAGGATCGATGCGGTCTCGGCGAGCCCGTAGCCGGAGAGCACTTCCCAGCCGATGCCTTCGAGCCGCCAGATGATCGCCGCCTCCAGCTTCGCCCCGCCCGAGGCGAGCAGGCGCAGCTCGGGCGCGAATTCGCGATGCAGGCGGGCGAACAGGGTGCGGCCGATGCGGACGCCGAAACGGCGGCGTACCATCACCGACAGATCGAGCAGCGCCGCGAACAACCGCGCGGCAAACGCGCCGCGCGCCGCGACCCGCCCTTCGATGCCCGACAGCAGCGCCGCGTAAAGACGCGGCACGCCGACCATCACCGACGCCCGCCCCGCCTTGAGCGCCGCGACGATCTGTGGTCCGGTGACCGCCTCGGGCAGGACGATGGTCGCGCCCAGCGCCAGCGCGGTGAGGCAGCCGACGGTCAGCGGGTAGACATGATGCAACGGCAATGGCAGCAGCGCCCGGTCGCCGGCAGCGACGATGTTTTCGCCGCGCAGGGCGCGGACATTGGCCATCAGATTGGCGTGAGTCAGATAAAAACTCTTCGGCGTGCCGGTGGTCCCGGAGGTGTAGACCAGCATTGCGGCCGCCAGCGGCGATATTGGGGGCGATGAAATCGGGGACAGGGCGTCGTTGTTGGCGGCTATAAGCGCCGACCAATGCGGGGCGTCGGCGCGGGCGTCATCGAGACGCCGGATATCGAGACTGGCCCCGGCGGCGAGCGCGCGCAAACGCGGCACATGGGCAGCTGCGGCAAATATCCGCCGCGCCTTGCTGTCGGGCGTTAACACGGCGATCTCGGCATCGCTCGACAGATCGTCGAAGGCGACCGCCACCGCGCCCGCCGCGCCCAGCGCCAGGCGCACGATAATCCAGTCGGCCGAATTGGGGCCGAACAGGACGACCGGCTCGCCCGGCTTGAGCCCGTCGGCGCGCAAGCCGGCGGCCAGGCGCAGGGCGTGTTCGCCCAATTCGGCGTAGGACAGCGCGGTCGTGGCGCCGCCCACGACCGAAACGATGGCCGGCTGGCCGCCGCGCGCGGAGAGGGCGGCGACGAGCGTTTGCAGGGTTTCCGGTTCAACGGCCGGTTTTGGCGGAAGGGGCCTGCCCGCGGTCATGGCAGGCAGTTTAACCCGCCGGCGCGCATCTGGCGCACCGGAAAGGGATCAGCGCGCGCCAACCGTCGACGCGCCGGCGAGATTGGCGATCATCCGGGCGACCAGCCGGCCGAGGCAAAAATAGCTGGCGTCGGTCATGTGCAGGCCGTCGGGGTCGATCATCGTTTCGCGCGTGAACTGGCCGCTGTTCAGCCAATGGGTCATGACTTCGTAACGCGGGAACAGCGGCACACGCTTGATGGCGGCGACCAGCAGCACATGTTCGGTGAACGCCCGACGATGGCGGGCGGTCTGGACGCGCGGCGCGTTCTGCGGGCCCATCAGCATGACGTCGATGCCGGCGCGGCGCGCCATCTCGATGCCGCGCATCAGATCGTCGACGAACGATTCGACGTCGGCGTCGATCAGCGCCGAATTGGTGCCGGTCTGCCAAATGACGAGATCGGGTTTCTCGGCGATGACGTCGCGCCGGAAGCGGGCGAGCATCTGATGCGAATCCTGGCCGCCAATGCCCTTGTTGACCACGGCGATGGCCGAACGCGGAAACATGCGTTGCAGTTCCGCCTGCAGGCGGCTCGGATAGCTCGCTTCGGGTTCGCTCGCGCCGGCGCCGGCGGTCGAGGACGAACCGAGGGCAACGATCTTCAAGGCATCGCCGCGGCGCAGGCGCTGCGTCGCGTGCGGCAAGGCGCTGCGGCTGGCGAGCAGCGAATCGGGCACGTCGCAGGTCGTCGTCGTTGCCGGCATCTCGGTGCGGGCCGCAAGCGGGCTCGCGCCGCCGACAAGGGCGATACTCAGCGCCGCCGCCATCAGGAGGCCGCGCGGGGGGCGAAATCCAGTCCGGGTGGAAAATCGAGAGGTCATGTGCTGCGCGCCGAATCCTTCCGGATAACCGGCTATTACTTTCGATGAGGTCAGGGGATTCCGACCTTGCCCGATATCCTGTCCGCACCCGGGTTGACGGGCGGTTAATCGCGCCACAGGCACGGCAATATCAGCGGGCCAGCGTATTTTCGACAAGGCGCGCCCAGTAACTGGCCCCCAGCGGCAGGATGCCGTCGTTGAAGTCGTAATGCGGATTGTGAAGCATGCAGCCATGGCCGGAATCGCCGTTGCCGATCCACACATAACAGCCGGGCTTGGCCTGGAGCATGAAAGAGAAATCCTCCGCCCCCATGGTCGGCTGCAGGCTGCGCCGGACATTTTCCGCGCCGGCCACGTCGACCAGCGCCGCAGCCGCGATCTCGGTTTCCTTGGGTGCGTTGATCGTCGGCGGATAGCGGCGTTCGTAACGCAGCGTGGCGCTCGCTCCGAAGGCGGCGCACACGCCGTCGACGATCCGGCGCATGGCGGGCTCGATGGCGTCCTGCACTTCGGGCTGGAAGCTGCGCGTGGTGCCGCGCATGACCACCTCGTTGGGGATGACGTTCCATGTGTCGCCGGCGTGAATCTGCGTCACGCTGACGACCACCGCGTCGAGCGGGCTGGTGGTGCGGCTGGCGACGGTCTGCAACGCGCCGACGATCTCGGCCGCCACCACCACCGGGTCGATCCCCTGATGCGGCATGGCGGCGTGCGCGCCCTTGCCGGTGACGACGATTTCGAAAATGTCGAACGACGCCATCATCGGCCCGGGCATGACGCCGAACGTGCCGACCGGCAGATTGGGCATGTTGTGCATGCCGAACACCGCCTCGACCGGGAATTTCTCGAACAATCCCTGTTCGACCATCACCCGGCCGCCGCCCTCGTTTTCCTCGGCCGGCTGGAAGATGAAATGCACCGTGCCGTCGAAATTCCGGGTCTCGGCGAGGTATTTCGCCGCACCGAGCAGCATCGTCGTATGGCCGTCATGGCCGCAAGCGTGCATCTTGCCGGGATTGGTCGATTTGTGGGCGAAGTCGTTGCGCTCGTCGATATGCAGGGCGTCCATGTCGGCGCGCAGGCCGATGGCCCGCTTGCCCTTGCCGGCGCGCAACGTGCCGACGACGCCGGTTCCCGCCAGCCCGCGATGCACCTCGATGCCGAAGGATTCGAGCTTCTGCGCGACGACGTCGGCCGTTCGTTTTTCCTCGAACGCGGTTTCGGGGTGGGCGTGGATGTCGTGCCGCCAGGCGATCATCGTGTCGTGAAAGGCGGCGATGCGGTTGACAATCGGCATGGGGTTCTCACACGGGGGGGGCGGGACCGGAAGGGCAAGGTGCTGCAGTCTATCGCCACCGCCCAGTAGCGCGCAACGCCCGACCACGACGGCTTCCCCCGCCTAATCGGGCGATTGACCGGCCGTCCGGCGATGCCTAGCGTAGACGTCTTCGCATGGACACCCCCGCACAACCGGCCGGCGGCGATCCGCGGCGCGGCCTTGCCGCCATACCGCGCAGCGTCTGGGCGCTCGGGCTGGTCAGCATGTTCATGGACATCTCGTCGGAGATGATCCACGGCCTGCTGCCGGTGTTTCTCGTCACCGTGCTGGGGGCGAGCGCGCTGTCGGTCGGCGTCATCGAAGGCATTGCCGAGGCGACGGCCTCGATCGTCAAGATTTTCTCGGGCGCGCTCAGCGACCGGCTCGGCAAGCGCAAGCTTCTGGCGGTGATCGGCTATGGCCTGGCGGCGGTCACCAAGCCGCTATTTCCGCTGGCGACCGGCGTATCGGCGGTGTTCGCCGCGCGGTTCATCGACCGGGTCGGCAAGGGCATTCGCGGCGCGCCGCGCGATGCGCTGATCGGCGACATTACCCCGGCGGCGATGCGTGGCGCCGCCTACGGCCTGCGCCAGACGCTGGATACGGTCGGCGCTTTCGCCGGGCCGCTGATCGCCGTGGCGTTGATGGCGGCGACGGCCGGGGATTTCCGCTTCGTGTTCTGGATGGCGGTCATTCCGGCGTTTCTCGCCGTGGCGACATTGATAGTCGGCGTGCGCGAACCGCCCCGGCCGGCGGAGGAGACGCCGTCGGGCGCGGCGCGGACGCCGATTCGCCTCGCCGATGTAATGCAGTTCGGGCGGTCCTACTGGACGCTGGTCGCGATCGCGACGGTGGCGGGAACGGCCCGGTTCAGCGAGGCTTTCCTGATCCTGCGGGCCGAAGACCAGGGGCTGTCCATCGCCCTTACGCCGTTGGTTATTGCGGTGATGAGCGCGGTCTTCGCGCTCTCGGCCTATCCTGCCGGCCGCCTGTCCGACCGTATCGACCGGCGGCTGGTGCTGGTGGGCGGGTTCGTTTTGCTGATCGCGGCCGATCTCGTTCTCGTGGTTGGGCGCGGAATCGCCGGCGTGTTCGCCGGGGTCGTTCTGTGGGGGTTGCATTTGGGGGCGACGCAGGGCCTGTTCGCCGCGATGATCGCCGACGCGGCGCCGGCGCGATTGCGCGGCACCGCCTTTGGCATCTTCCATTTTGCCGGCGGCCTCGCCATGCTGGTGGCGAGCGTTCTGGCCGGATTTCTGTGGGATCGTTATGGGGCCGAAGCGGCGTTTCTTGCCGCGGCGGGCCTGGCCGGCGCGGCGCTGGCCGGCCTCGCGTTCGATCTCGTCCAGACTCGGAGGTGAGGGGGAATGGGGGCCTATCTGTGGGTAGCGGCGGGCAGCGCGCTTGGCGGCGTGGCGCGCTATTGGGCGTCGGGCCTGGTTGATGAACGGATCGGCGAGACGTTTCCCTGGGGGACGATCCTGGTCAACGTCACCGGCTCGTTCGTCATCGGCTTTGTCGCCACCCTGACCGCGTCCGACGGGCGCCTCTTGGTTGGCTCGACCGCGCGCCAGTTCGTCATGGTCGGCCTGTGCGGCGGCTACACCACGTTCTCGTCGTTCAGCCTGCAAACCCTCAACCTGGTGCAGGGCGGCGAGTGGTTGCGCGCCGGCGGCAATATTGTGCTGTCGGTCGTGCTGTGTCTTGCCGCCGTATGGCTCGGCCACGTGATGGCCGCGGCGCTCAACCAGATGAAGGGGGCGTGAGCCGACGCTGTCGCAGAGGTCGCCGTCCCGCCCGCCCGCTCCCCGGCGCGATCACTTCATCGTCGGCATGACGAACTCGGCCCCGGCGCGGATGCCGGTCGGCCAGCGCGCGGTGGTGGTCTTGATCTTGGTGTAGAAGCCGACCGCCTCGGGCCCATAGGCGTTGCGATCGCCGAACAGCGAACGCTTCCAGCCGCCAAAGGAATGGAAGGCGAGCGGCACCGGGATCGGCACGTTGACGCCGATCATCCCGGCCTTGGCTTCCTGGGTGAAGGCGCGCGCCGCGTCGCCGTCGCGGGTGAAGATGGCGGCGCCATTGCCATATTCGTGATCGCTGACCAGCTTCACCGCGCTTTCGTAATCATTCACGCGCACGACCGAAAGGACAGGGCCGAAAATCTCTTCCTTGTAGATGCGCATGTCGGGCTTCACCTCGTCGAACAGGCAGCCGCCCATGTAATAGCCTTTCTCGTAGCCCTGGAGCTTGAGGCCGCGGCCGTCGACGACCAGCTTCGCCCCCCCCTTGACGCCGAGATCGACATAGCCCTTCACCTTGTCGAGATGCTGCTTGGTGACCAGCGGGCCCATTTCGGATTCCGGGTCCATGCCGGGGCCGACCTTCAGCTTGCGCACGCGCGGGGCAAGCCGCTCGATCAGCGCGTCGCCGGCCTTGCCGACCGCGACCGCGACCGAGATCGCCATGCACCGCTCGCCGGCCGAGCCGTAGCCGGCGCCCATCAGGGCGTCGGTCGCCTGCTCCATGTCGGCGTCGGGCATCACCACCATGTGGTTCTTGGCTCCGCACAAGGCCTGCACGCGCTTTCCGTG
>JACQAF010000310.1 GCA_016195145.1 Rhodospirillales bacterium | reverse complement strand
TTTGATGGCTTCGACCACAACGCCCAGACCCTGCGCATCCTCACCAAGCTCGAACATCGCTACGCCGCCTTCGACGGCCTCAATCTGACCTGGGAGACGCTGGAAGGCGTGGTCAAGCATAACGGCCCGGTCGTCGGCCCGCTGGCGGCGCGCACCAAACCGCTGCCGGCGGCGATCGTCGAATATGCCCGCCTGCACGATCTCGAACTCGCCACCCACGCCAGCGCCGAGGCGCAGGTCGCCGCGCTTTCCGACGATATCGCCTATAATAACCACGATATCGACGACGGCCTGCGCGCCGGGCTGTTCGGCGTCGCCGATCTTGCCGACGTGCCGCTTGCCGGCCCTGCCTTCGCCGAGGCGACGGCCAAATACGGCCCGCTGGAGCTGGGCCGGCTGATCGGCGAATCGGTGCGGCGGATCATCGATCGCATGGTCAACGATCTGCTCACCGAAACGCGGGCGCGGCTCGCCGCCGCCCGGCCCGCTTCGCCGGATGCGGTGCGCCGGCTCGGCCGGCCAGTGGCCGCGTTTTCGCCGGCCATGGCCTGGGAAATGAAGGGCTTGCGCGAATTCCTTCATGCCCGCATGTATCGCCATCCGCGGGTCAACGAAGTGCGCGAACATGCAAAGCAGGTGGTGCGCGACCTGTTCGATCTGCTATTGGCAAGCCCCGAACACCTGCCGGCCGAATGGCGTGAACAGGCTGAGGGGCCGAATACCGCACCAACCGCGCGGCTGGTCGCCGACTACATTGCCGGCATGACCGATCGCTTCGCGCTCGACGAGCACACCCGACTGTATAAAAAGAATTAGAAGTTATAATGAACGTTTTCAGCTATTTCAGAGAACAAGTTGTTAAAGAACTAGAGACTCTGGCGGCAGCGGGCAAACTGCCCCCGGGCCTCGACACGGCGCGCGTGACCGTCGAACCGCCGCGCGAGGCGGCGCATGGCGATATCTCGACCAATGCGGCGCTGGTGCTGGCCAAGGCAGCGGCGATGAAGCCGCGCGACGTGGCGGCGCTGCTGGTCGAGCGTCTCAGATCCCATCCCGAGGCGACGGCAGCCGACATCGCCGGTCCGGGCTTCGTCAATCTGCGCCTGCGCGATTCGTTCTGGCAGACGCGCCTGGGCGATATTTTGCGCACGGGCGAGACCTATGGCGCCGCCGATATCGGCGCCGGGCAGGCGATCAACGTTGAATACGTGTCCGCCAATCCGACCGGACCGATGCATGTCGGCCATGGGCGCGGCGCGGTGGTGGGCGACGCGCTCGCCGCGCTTTACGCCAAAATCGGCTACAAGGTGACGCGCGAATATTATGTCAACGACGCCGGCGCACAGGTCGACCAGCTTGCCCGTTCGGTCCATCTGCGTTATCGCGAAGCGTTGGGCGAGACCGTCGGCGCGATTCCCGACGGGCTTTATCCGGGCGAGTACCTGCAGCCGGTCGGCGCCGCACTGGCGGCGCGCGACGGCGATAAATGGCGCGGCCGACCGGAAGACGAATGGCTGGCGCCGATCCGCGAATTCGCCATCGCGGCGATGATGGAGCTGATTCGCGGCGACCTTGCGGCGCTCCACGTCAGACACGATGTATTTAGTTCGGAACGTCACGACGTGGTCGAACGCCAACGGGTCGGGGAAGTGGTGGAATTCTTGCGGCAACGCGATCTTGTCTATACCGGCACGCTCGAGCCGCCCAAGGGCATGAAGCCCGACGACTGGGAGCCGCGCCCGCAAATGCTGTTCCGCGCCACCACATTCGGCGACGATGTCGACCGCCCGCTGCAGAAATCGGACGGCGCGTGGACCTATTTTGCCGCCGACATGGCCTATCATCTCGATAAATACCGCCGCGGCTTCGCGCGCATGATCGGTGTCTGGGGCGCCGATCATGGCGGCTATGTCAAGCGCATGCAGGCAGCCGTCGCCGCGATCAGCGACGGCAAGGCGGGGCTGGAGATCAGGCTGTGCCAGCTCGTCAACCTTCTCGAGAAGGGCGAGCCGGTCAAGATGTCGAAGCGGGCAGGGACGTTCGTCACCCTGCGCGACGTCGTCGACCGGGTGGGGGCGGGCGTCGTGCGTTTCATCATGCTTACCCGCAAGCACGACCAGCATCTCGATTTCGATTTCGCCAAGGTGACCGAGCAGTCGAAAGACAATCCGGTCTTCTACGTGCAGTACGCCCATGCCCGCACGCGTTCGGTCATGCGTCAGGCGGCCGAGGCGTTCCCGGGCATCGACCTGTCGGATCGGGCGCTCGCCGGGGCCGATCTCGCGCGGCTCGCACATGCCGACGAAATCGTGCTGGTCAAGCATCTCGCCGGCTGGCCGCGCTTGGTCGAGAGCGCGGCCGAGGCGGGCGAGCCGCATCGCGTCGCGTTCTATCTTTACGATCTCGCCGCGTCGTTCCACGCCTTGTGGACGCGCGGCAAGGACGAAACCGCGTTGCGCTTCGTCGCTGCCGACGACCGGGCGCTGACCCTGGCGCGCCTCGCGCTGGTGCGCGGCGTCGGCATCGTCGTCGCCTCCGGCCTGCGCCTGATCGGTGTCGAGCCGGTCGAGGAGATGCGCTGATGCTGCCCGGCAAGCCGCCCGCGCGGCGCTCCGCCATGTCGCGCTTCGCGCCGCTCGCCATCGCGCTGGTGGCGCTCGGCGGTTTCGGCGCGATCATCGGCTATTACTACGCCACCGGCCGCGACGATGCGTCCGGCGTCACGCCGTTGATCAAGGCCGAGGATCGTCCGATCAAGGTTCGGCCCGACAATCCCGGCGGGATGGAAGTGCCGTTTCAGGACAAGGAAGTCTACAGCCGGGTGACCCAGCCCGGCGCACCGCCGCGCCAACCCGACGCGACGCCGCGCGTCGAGCGCCTGTTGCCGCCGCCGGAAGCGCCTTTGCCGCGACCTCCGGCACCGCCAGGGCCACCACCCGTATCGATCGAGACGGTACCCGCGCGCCCCGAACCGCAACTGGCGCCGACCGCACTGCCGGCCGATCCCGCGCCAGCGCCGGTCCCGGTTCCCGCGCCGGCCAGGACCGCGCAACCGGCTCCGCCGCCGGAAGCGCCTGCGCCAACGCCCAAACCGGCCCCCGCAGCGCCGCCACCGCAGCAAGCCGCCACGCCACCGCCGCCAGTTGCCGTTCTGGCCGCGCCAAAACCAGCCGCACCCAAGCTGCCGGCGATTGACGCCGCCGCCTATCGCATCCAACTGGCCGCGTTGCGGTCGGCCGATGACGCGGCGCGCGAATGGGAGAGAATGCAGCGCGGCAACACCGATCTGCTCGGCGATCTGCGGGCCGATATCGTGCGCGCCGATCTTGGCGAACGCGGCACATATTATCGCATCCAGGCTGGTCCGATCGCCGACAAGGCGGCCGCCGATCAGCTCTGCGACAAGCTCAAGCAGCGCAAACTCGGGTGCATCATTGTCCGCCCCTGATCCCCGGGACGGCCGACCGGGTGCGGCGATCTTCGGCGTCGCCGGGTACGACCTGACGCCGGCCGAACGCGCGTTTTTTACCGCCGCCGATCCGCTTGGCTTCATCCTTTTTGCACGCAACATCCGCGCCCCCGATCAGGTGCGGACGCTGATCGCCGATCTGCGCCGGGCGGTCGGGCGCGACGATGCGCCGGTGCTGATCGACCAGGAAGGCGGCCGCGTCGCCCGTCTGCGCCCGCCGCACTGGCGCGACGCCCCGCCGGCGGCGCGCTTTGCCGAACTGGCGGCGATCGATCCGGCGGCGGCCGTCGAAGCGACGCGCCTCAATTACCGGCTGATCGCGGCCGAGCTGGCCGATCTCGGCATCACGGTCGATTGCGCGCCGGTCGCCGACGTGCCGGTCGCCGGTGCGCACGATGTGATTGGCGACCGCGCCCTCGGCCGCGACCCGGCGCAGGTGGCGCGGCTGGCCCGCGCGGCGGCCGAGGGGTTGCTGGCCGGCGGCGTGCTGCCGGTGATCAAGCACATACCCGGCCATGGCCGCGCCCACGCCGACAGTCACGCCGAATTGCCGAAAGTCGACGCACCCCGCGCCGCGCTCGAAGCCAGCGACTTCGCGCCGTTCCGGGCGCTCGCCGATCTTCCCTGGGCGATGACCGCGCATGTGCTCTATACGGCGCTCGACGCCGCGATGCCGGCGACGATCTCGAAGCGCGTGATCGACGAGATCGTGCGCGGCCATATCGGCTTCGGCGGCGTTCTGGTCTGCGACGATCTGTCGATGGAGGCGCTGTCGGGCGACCTGCCATCGCGGGCTCGCGCCGCGCTCGCCGCCGGCTGCGATGTCGTGCTCCACTGCAACGGCGCGCTCGACGAGATGCAGGCCATCGCCGCCGCCATTCCGCCGCTGAGCGACGCGGCCCAGGCCCGGGTGGCCAAGGGAGAGGCCCTGCGCCGCCAGTCGCATGCCCGCTTCGAGCGCCGCGACGCCGCAAACCGGCTTGAGAGTCTGTTGGCAAAATCCAGGGTGGCAAACCGACGATGATCAACGAGATCCTCTACGGCGCCTCGGTATGGCTCCTGCCTGCCTTGCTTGCCATCACCCTGCACGAGGCCGCGCACGGCTATGCGGCCGAGCGGCTTGGCGACGACACGGCGCGGCGCATGGGGCGGATATCGATGAACCCGCTGCGCCATGTCGATCCCTTCGGCACGATTTCGCTGCCGGCTTTGCTGTTGCTCGCCCGGTCGCCGTTCCTGTTCGGCTATGCGAAGCCGGTGCCGGTCAATTTCTGGCGGCTCAACAACCCCCGCCGCGACATGGTGTGGGTGGCGCTGGCCGGGCCGGCAATGAACCTCGTGCTGGCGATCTCGGCGGCATTGCTGTATCACGGCCTCGACTGGTTGCCGGATCGAGTCGCGCCTTGGGCCGAACAGAACCTGGTAAACGCAATTATTCTCAATGTGATGCTGGCTGTTTTTAACATGTTGCCGATTCCGCCGCTGGATGGCGGCCGGGTGGCTGTCGGCCTGTTGCCGGACAGCCTTGCCGTACCGCTCGCCAAGCTCGAACGGGTCGGGGTGTTCATCGTCCTCGGCCTAATGTTCCTGCTGCCGCAGCTGGGGCAGCTGATCGGCCGGGACCTCAACGTGTTTTACTGGCTGGTCGGTGTGCCGGTGAATGCAATTATCGGCCTGATCGTCGCGCTGACCGGCATCGGAGCCTAGGTAATGGGCGAAACGCAGCCTTTCGAAGACGATCCGCGGCGGGAAACCGCCGATGATGGCGCGTTGTTCGTCGATCTCGGCAGTTACGAAGGCCCGATCGACGTTCTGCTGGCGTTGGCGCGCGACCAGAAAGTCGATCTGACCCGGATATCGATCCTGGCGCTGGCCGACCAATATCTCGCCTTTATCGCCCATGCCCGGAATTTGCGACTGG
Source organism: Rhodospirillales bacterium (assembly GCA_016195145.1). Taxonomy (GTDB): domain Bacteria; phylum Pseudomonadota; class Alphaproteobacteria; order CACIAM-22H2; family CACIAM-22H2; genus JACQAF01. Next base: position 3,856 of record JACQAF010000310.1, on the reverse strand, counting down.
AAATTGCCGCCGATTATCTGGTGATGGCCGCATGGCTCGCCTTCCTCAAATCGCGCCTGCTCCTGCCCGCGCCGCCCGAGGACGAGGCGGCGACTCCGAGCGCATCCGAGATGGCGGCGGCGCTAGCCTTCCAGCTTCGCCGCCTGCAGGCGATGCAGGATGCCGGGGCGCGCCTGATGGCCCGTGCCCAGCTCGGGCGCGAGGTCTTTCCGCGCGGCGCACCGGAAGGTATTCGTGTTGTCGCCAGACCGGTTTATGAGGTTTCTCTCTATGAACTTCTGAAGGGCTACGGCGAGCATAAATCGCGTGGCCGGGGTGGGGTTCTTGAAATCGCGCCGACCGAACTGTATTCAATGGAGATGGCGCTTGAGCGGCTATCGACGATGCTCGGCCGCATGCCCGAATGGACGACATTGCAATCCTTCCTGCCTTCTGACATCGCCGACGGGCTGATCGGCCGGTCGGCGCTGGCGGCGATGCTGTCGGCCGGGCTTGAACTCGTCCGCACGGGCCGCATGCAGCTGCGCCAGGATGCAACCTTCGGCCCCATTTATATCCGCAAGGCGCCCGATAACCCGGTGGCGGAACTGCCGCGGCCGGAACCGAGCCCCCGCTAGACAGGCAAGGCCATGAACGATATCGAAACCGCCCCCCAATCCAGCGACGACGCACCCGACGAAGGCGCGCCTGCCATCGTCACCGAAGGCGAAATCGCTGCGGCCCACGCCCACGCGCATGCGCTGCGGGTGCTCGAGGCCGTGCTGTTCGCCGCCGCCGAACCGCTCGACGAAACGGCGATCGCCGCCCGCCTGCCCAAGGGCAGCGACGTTGCCGCCCTGGTTGGCGAATTGCAGGCGCAATATGCCAATCGCGGCATGAATCTAGTCCGCGTCGCCGGAAAATATACGCTGCGTACCGCGCCCGACGTGGCCGGGGCGCTCAAGATCGAAACCACGGTCAGCCGCAAGCTTAGCCGCGCCGCGGTCGAGACGCTGGCGATCATCGCCTATCACCAGCCGGTGACGCGCGGCGAGATCGAGGAAATCCGCGCCGTCGCCCTGTCGCGCGGCACCCTCGACACCCTGATGGAGGCGGGCTGGATCAAGCCCAAGGGCCACCGCGAGACGCCCGGCCACCCGGCGACCTGGGTCACGACCGAGGATTTTCTGATCCATTTCGGACTCGACAGCCTCAAGGACCTGCCCGGGGTGGACGACCTCAAGGCAGCGGGGCTGCTCGATACCCGCCCGGCGGTCAGCGCCTATAGCGAGGATGGCGGCACATTGCCGAAAAGCATCGAGGAATCAGCCGAGGAGGCCGAGGCCGAAACCGACGGCGAGGGAGCCGACGATACCGATGCCGCACAAGACGGGATCGATGATCTCGAGGACAACGGCGCCGATGAAGACGCCGAAACGCCGCCGCGGCGCAACGGGCGGTCTGCCGGATAGTTGCAAGCGATTCGCAATTCCCCTAGGGTTCCCATGGGCTGGGGGCCGATGCGGTAGCGCGACGATCGGGCGCATCCGCGCGGCCCCTGCCGAACGTATGATCCATTCGAGGATCCTGGACAACCGCCTACGGGGCATATATCGCCGATGACTGCGGCTATCCATCCGCTACGCCAACCGCCGCCTGACCGCGCTACGGCACCGCTGGCCGAGACAACCGCGCTCGCCGGGTTGCGCGTCGCCGGTATCGGCCACAGCTTCGGCGCCAAGCGGGCCGTCGACGACGTCACGCTGGCGGTGGCGCCGGGGGAACTGGTCTGTCTCGTCGGTCCGTCGGGCTGCGGCAAGACGACGCTGTTGCGCGTCGTCGCCGGTCTCGAAGCCATACAGCAGGGGAGCATCGTCATCGACGGCTGCGCCGTTGCCGAGCCGGGATACGGCATCCCGCCCGAGGCGCGCGGGGTTGGCATGGTGTTCCAGGATTATGCCCTGTTTCCTCATCTCGACGTTGCCGGAAACATCGCATTCGGGCTTGCCCATCTGCCGGCCGCAACGCGCGCCGTGCGGGTGCGCGAGGCGCTGGGGCAGGTCGGCATGGTCGACTACGCCAAGGCCTGGCCGCATCAGCTATCCGGCGGCCAGCAACAACGCGTCGCGCTGGCCCGTGCACTTGCGCCCAAGCCGCGCGTGATGCTGCTCGACGAGCCGTTCTCGGGCCTCGATACGCGCCTGCGCGAGCAAATCCGCGACGACACGCTGCATGTCCTCAAGAAAAGCGGCGCGGCCACGCTGATGGTCACCCACGATCCCGAAGAGGCGATGTTCATGGCCGATCGCATCGTCGTCATGCGCGACGGCGGGGTCGAGCAGGCCGGCCGACCGGCGGAAATATACAGCCATCCCGCCAATGCGTTTGTCGCTACTTTTTTCGGCCAGGTGAACGAGATTCGCGGCCGCGTGCAGGGCGGCACGGTGACGACGCCTTTCGGGCCGGTGCCGGCGGTGGACTTTGCCGACGGCGCCGCGGTCGACGTGCTGATCCGGCCGGAGGGGCTCAAACTGAACACTGCCGATGACGGGCCGGGGTGCCCGGCCAAGGTTCTTGCCGCGCGGCTGCTCGGCCGGTCGTCGTGGATCCATCTCTCGCTCGGCCGCGCCAACGGCGAGCGGGCCGAAGACCCGACGCCCGACCATTTCCATGCCCGCGTGCCGGGCCGGTATTTGCCGCGCGAGGGCGAGGTGCTGGCGGTCGCGCTCGATTCCGCCCAGGTCTTTGTTTTCGCCGCCGGCGAGCATAAATAAAGAAGCGTCGGCAAGGCATTGCGGCGGGTGGCCGATTTTGTCACTATCCGCCCCGCCGAACGGCACGCAAAGCAGCACAACCACGGCAAGGACTGGGAGAAGATTCCATGGGAAGTTTTAGCATCTGGCACTGGCTCGTGGTGCTGGTTATCGTTCTGCTCTTGTTCGGCGCGGGCAAGGTCCCCAAGCTGATGGGCGACATGGCCAAGGGCGTGAAGGAATTTAAGCGCGGCCTGAAGGAAGAAGAGGAAGAGGTCAAAAAGGACGCGCCGCCGCCCCAGGTCGGCGCCAATCAGACCGCCGATTCCGAAGTCAAGAAGGACGCGACCAAGGTTTAGACCCCGACCGCGCCACCGCGCCGCGATACGGATACGATGTCACCGCGCGAAAACGGTCGTGAAAGCGGACTGAACGGACGATGTTCGACCTGAGCTGGGGCGAAATTCTGATGATCGGCGCCGTCGCCATCATCTTCATCGGTCCGAAGGAGCTGCCCGGCACCCTGCGGATGATCGGCCGTTTCGTCAACAAGGCGCGCGCCATGGCGCGCGAATTTCAGGGCAATCTCGACGACATGATGCGCGAAACCGAAATCGACGAACTGCAAAAGCAGGTGCAGAAGGTCGGCTCCGGCGATTTCGCGCGCGAGATCGAAAAGTCGATCGACCCCGAGGGCGAGATGAGCAAGGCGCTGGCCGCCCCCGATCTTTCGCCCGGCGCTTCGTCCGGCAACGACGCGGCCGCGCGCCCGGCGATCGCGGCGCCGGCCGAACCCGACAAATCCTCGCCGGCGGCTGACGCGCCGGCCCGCAAGGCCGAATAGTGCGGAATAGCCACCCGTGAGCGACGACGAAGACATCGACGGCGAGAAAAAGATGCCGTTGCTCGCCCATCTGGTCGAGCTGCGCCAGCGGCTGATCTGGTCGATCCTCGCTTTCTTCGCCTGTTTTCTCGTCGCCTATTATTTTGCGCCGTATATTTTCGATTTCCTGACCGTACCCCTGAAAAAGGTCTATGAGGGGCAGACCGGGCGGCGGATGATCTACACCGCGCCGACCGAGGCGTTTTTCACCTACATCAAGGTCGCGTTCTTCGCCGGCGCG
>JACQAF010000028.1 GCA_016195145.1 Rhodospirillales bacterium | reverse complement strand
GTGCCGATCAACCGCATCGGCGTGATCATGGCCTATCCCGAGCTTGAGGCGCTGATCGACCTCGTCGGACGGGCGACGGCGCTCGAAATCCTGCTCGAGGCGCGGGTTTTCGGCGCGGCCGAGGCGAAGGAAAAGAGCCTCGTCACCCGCGTCGTCGCCGACGACAAGGTGGCGGAGGAAGCCTATGCCGCTGCGCGCCGCATCGCCGACGGGGCGCCCCTGTCCAACCGCTGGCACAAGAAATTCGCGTTGCGGCTGAAGAATCCCAAGCCGCTGTCGCGCGCCGAATTCCTCGAAGGATTCGCCAATTGCGACACCGAGGATTACCGCGAGGGCTACCGCGCCTTTCTCGACAAACGCAAACCGCGCTTCAAGGGACGCTGACCGATGGCGGGGGCAGGGCCGCTCCACGGCCTCCGGGTGATCGAGCTCGCCCACATCATGGCCGGACCGGTCGCCGGGCTGATGCTGGCCGATCTCGGCGCCGACGTGATCAAGGTCGAGCGCCTGCCCGGCGGCGACGATACGCGGCGCATGGTGCCGCCGACGCAAGGCAGCGAGAGCGCCGCCTTCATGATGATGAACCGCAACAAGCGCGGCATCGCCCTCGATCTCAAGACGGCGGGCGGCAAGGAAGCGCTGACGCGGCTGCTCGCGCGCGCCGACGTGCTGATCGAAAACCATCGCCAGGGGACGATGGAAAAGCTCGGCTTCGGCTATGAGTCGCTGCGCGCGGCCAATTCCGGACTGATCTATTGCGCGATTTCGGGGTTCGGGCGCACCGGCCCCTATGCGGCGCGCGGCGGCTTCGACCTGATCGCCCAAGGCATGTCGGGGCTGATGAGCATCACCGGCGAGGGGCCGGGGCGCGAGCCGGTGAAGGTCGGCGCGCCGATGACCGACATCACCGCCGGCATTCTCGCCGCGATGGGCATTCTCGCCGCGCTCGCGCATCGCGCCAAAACCGGCGAGGGGCAAATGGTCGACACCTCGCTGTTCGAGGCCGGCATCGTCCATACCTACTGGCAATCGGCGATCGCCTTCGCCACCGGCGTGTCGCCGGGGCCGCTCGGCTCGGCCCATCCCCTCAACGCGCCTTATCAGGCGTTTCGTACCGCCGACGGCTGGATCAATATCGGCGCGGCGAACCAGGCCAACTGGCTGAAGCTGGTCGCGGCGCTGGGCGCGGAATCGCTCGCCGCCGATCCGCGCTTCGCCGACAACGCCGCGCGCATGGCCAATCTCGACGTACTCGTCCCGCTGCTTTCGGCCCGTTTTGCCACCCGCCCGACCGCCGAGTGGCTGGCGCGCTTCGACACCGCTGGCGTGCCGGCGGGGCCGGTGCTGTCGATCTCCGACATGCACGCCGATCCGCAGACCGTCGCTCGCGAGATGGTAACGACGGTCGAGCATGCGCGCCTCGGGCCGGTGAAGACCATCGGCGCGCCGGTCAAGTTCTCGGGAACACCATCGGCCGTGCGCCGCGGCGCGCCGACCCTCGGTCAGCACGGGGCCGAGGTGCTGGGCGAGCTTGGCTATAGCGCGGCCGAGATCGCCGCTCTTGCCGCCGCCGGGGCGACCAAGATTGGCGATTGAGGCCGCCGGCTTGGGCTCACCGAATCGTGACAAACGTGAGGCCGCCATGGCTTGCCTGGCGCGGCCGGGAACCCCACATGATTAAGGTTAACCGGCCTGAATAGGGTCGGCCTTGCTGAAAATTCGACTAAGGATTCGACTAAGGGAGGACCACCATGACCTCTACTGTCGAAACGGCATCCGGTATCTCGCTCACCGATGGACGGGAGGTCGTCGGCGTCTTTGCAGACGCCGAAGGGATGCGTTCGGCCATCGACGATCTGCAGAACTCAGGTATTAATCGCAGTGAAATCAGTACGGTGGCGAATCGCCGCACATTGCTGCGGCGCACTGGCCGCGACTATGCCGATGTGCGCGAGATCGAGGACGACCCGACGATCCCGCGCGCCATCTTCATCTCGCGGCGTTCGCTGGGCGACGCCGAGGGCGTGCTGATCGGCGCTTCGGCCTATCTGCCTTCGGTGATCGCGGCTGGCGTCGGCGCGTCGACCAACATGTCGGATGAGGCGCTGCTCCTGTCGGTGATCGTCGCCGGCGCGGCCGGCGGTCTCGCTGGCTTCGTCGGCGCGCGCTGGCTTGGCCGTCGCTACGACGGCGCCTTGCACGCCCAGCTCGAACGGGGCGGGATCATCCTCTGGGTCGGAACCCATTCGCGCGCGCAGGAACGGCGGGCGCAGGAAATTCTCGCCCGGCATGGCGCGAAAGACGTGCACGTGCATTGATGCGTGGCGGAATGGGATCGTCGGACGGCGGCGCAGATCAGCCGAGATCGGTGCCGCGCGTCTCGCCCTTGCGTTCGACGGGCGTGCCGTCCGGTTTTTCGCTGCCGCTACTATAGCGGTAGACGCCTTCGCCGAGCGCCAGCAGCTTGCCGCCGGCATCCAGCACCTCGACCGACGAGATGAATATCCGCCGGCCGCCGCCGCGTACGCGGGCGCGGGCGACGATCTCGCCGTTTCTTCCCGGCGCAATGAACTGCGTGGCGAGCGACACCGTCGCGGTGCGCCGCACGCGGTTGGGATGGGGACAGTAACAGCCGGCATAACCCCCGGCCGCATCGATCAGGGTCGTCAGCACGCCGCCATGGACGACGCCGTTGCGATTGAGATGGCGCGGCCCCACGGTCAGCGACAGGGTCGCTTCTCCCTGCTTCCACTCGGTCAGCCGGAAGCCGATGAGCTGGCGAAACCCGCTCGGTATGTCGGCCAGATGGGCCAGGGGCGTGCTGTCGTTTTTGCTCATGGCGCAACCCTAGCTTTTCGCCACGCCTCGAGTCCATGCGTTCGCGGCCGGACAGGCTGCGATTGACATAAGCGCGATGCAGCCCTTAACTCGCTGTTTCTGACCGCTCGGCAGATTCATTCCGGTCGAGGTTCCGCCCCGCATGTCCGATTCCGCTTCCCGTTCCGCCCGTTCGCGCGCCCCGCATTTGCGCACCGGCGGCCGGATTCTTGTCGATCAGCTCGTCGCCCAGGGCGCCGACATGGCGTTCTGCGTGCCGGGCGAGAGCTATCTCGACGTTCTCGACGCCCTGCACGACACGCCCGCCATCCGGCTGATCAATGCCCGCCACGAGGCGGGTGCGGCCAACATGGCCGAGGCGTATGGCAAGCTGACCGGCCGGCCGGGCATCGCCATGGTGACGCGCGGCCCCGGGGCCTGCCATGCCAGCATCGGCGTGCATACGGCGCGTCAGGATTCGACGCCGATGATTCTGCTCATCGGCCAGGTTGGGCGCGATGCGGCCGACCGCGAGGCGTTTCAGGAAATCGATTATCGCCAAATGTTCGGTCCGGTGGCCAAATGGGTGGTGCAGATCGAACGCACCGAGCGCATTCCCGAATACATGGCGCGCGCTTTTCATGTCGCCGTTTCAGGCCGGCCGGGGCCGGTGGTGCTGGCGCTGCCCGAGGATATGCTGACCGAGCGCGCCGAAGTGGTCGACGCGGCCCCCGGCGCCGCCGTGCGGTCGCAGGCCGCGGCCGACGATATTGGAAAACTGCGCCGGCTGCTCGACGGGGCGAGCCGTCCGTTAATGCTGATCGGCGGGCCGGGCTGGGGCGACGCGGCGTCGCGCCAGATTCAGGCCTTCGCCGAAGCGAACAACTTGCCGGCCGCGTGCTCGTTCCGCCGCATGGATGCGTTCGACAATCGCAGCCGCGTGTATGCCGGCGATCTCGGCACCTCGGGCCCGCCGCAACTGATCAAGCGCGCCAAGGAAGCGGATCTGCTGCTCGTCGTCGGCGCGCGCCTCGGCGAGATGACGACCCAGGGCTACACGATCATGGAATCGCCCGAGCCCCGGCAGACGCTAATTCACGTCCATCTCGAAGCCGAGGAGCTGGGCCGCGTCTTCCGCCCGACCCTTGCCATCCAGTCGGATGCGAACGCCTTCGCGCCGCTCGCCGCCGCGATGCCGCCGGTGGACGGTCGGCGTTGGGCAAAATGGACCGAAGACGCACATGCCGATTACCGCGCCAGCCTCGAACCGCAGCCCTATAACGGCGCGCTCGATATGGGCCGCGCCATGGCGGCGCTGCGCGACGAATTGCCCGAAAACGCCATCGTCACGCTCGATGCCGGCAATCATACCGGATGGGTGCAGCGTTATCTCGTCTATCGGCGGCCGGGGCGGCTGCTGGGGCCGACCAGCGGCGCCATGGCCTATTCGGTGCCGGCGGCGGTGGCGGCGGCGCTGATCCATCCCGACCGGCTGGTCGTCGGCTGCGTCGGCGACGGGGGTTTCATGATGTCGGGCCAGGAGATCGCGACTGCCGTGCAACACGGCGCGCGGCCGATCATCCTCGTCTTCAACAACCGCATGTACGGCACCATCCGCATGCATCAGGAGCGCGAGTATCCCGAGCGCGTCGTCGGCACCGAACTGGTCAACCCCGATTTCGCGGCGCTCGGCCGCGCCCTCGGTTGTCACGGCGAGACGGTGGCCCGCACCGACGAGTTCATGCCGGCCTTCCGGCGTGCGGTTGCCGCAAAGAAAGCGGCGGTGATCGAGCTCCAGACCGATCCCGAGTGGGTGACGACGCGCACCACCATCACCGCGTTGCGCGAGGCGGCGCAGTCGCGCGCCGGCTGAAAAAGACAGCGGCCGCGAGCGCTGCAGGGAGACATGACGATGGCCAAAAAAGGCGACAAGAAATCTACCAACGAGCCGGCGAAGCTGCGCTCGGCCAAATGGTTCGGGCGCACGGATCGCGACGGGCTTGTCCATCGCTCCTGGATGAAAAATCAGGGCTTGCCGCATCATTTGTTCGACGGCCGGCCGGTGATCGGCATCTGCAACACCTGGTCGGAGCTGACGCCGTGCAACGCGCATTTCCGCCAGCTCGCCGAATGGGTGAAACGCGGCGTGTACGAGGCGGGCGGATTTCCGCTCGAATTTCCGGTAATGAGCCTCGGCGAGACCCTGATGCGCCCGACCACCATGCTGTTCCGCAATCTGTGCAGCATGGACGTGGAAGAATCGATCCGCGCCAATCCGATTGACGGGGTGATCCTGCTGGTCGGCTGCGACAAGACGACGCCGGCCCTTCTCATGGGCGCCGCCAGCTGCGATCTGCCGGCTATCGCCGTCTCGGGCGGGCCGATGCTCAACGGCAAATTCCGCGGCGAGGATATCGGCTCGGGCACCCATGTATGGAAATTCACCGAGGCGCTGAAGACCGGCGAGATGAATGAAAGCGACCTGCTTGAGGCGGAGGCGTGCATGTCGCGCTCCCCCGGCCACTGCATGACCATGGGGACGGCCTCGACCATGGCCTCGATGGTCGAGGCGCTCGGCATCGGGTTGCCGACCAACGCCGCCATTCCGGCGGCCGATTCGCGGCGCAGGGTGCTCGCCCACATGGGGCGCGACGTGCCGTGCCTCGTCAATTTGATGCCGTCGGGAAAATATCTGATGGAGGATTTCTATTATGCCGGCGGTCTGCCGGCGGTGCTGCGCGAGATCGGACCGCTGCTCAACAAGAATGCGCTCACCGTCAACGGCAAGACGATCTGGAGCAACGTCAAGGATGCGGCGTGCTGGAATCGCGAGGTGATTTTTCCGCTCGACGAACCGTTCGTGAAGCAGGGCGGCATTGCGGTGCTGACCGGCAATCTTGCGCCTAGCGGCGCGGTGCTGAAGCCGTCGGCGGCGACGCCGAAGCTGATGAAGCATCGCGGCCGCGCGGTTGTGTTCGAGGATATCGACGATTACAACGCGCGCATCGACGATCCGAGACTCGACGTCGATGAGAATTGCGTCATGGTGCTCAAGAATTGCGGGCCGAAAGGGTATCCGGGTTTTCCCGAGGTCGGCAACTTCGCCCTGCCGCGCAAGATACTCAAGAAGGGAGTGACGGACATGGTTCGCATATCGGACGCGCGGATGAGCGGCACCGCCTACGGTACGGTCGTGCTTCACGCCGCCCCCGAGGCCGCCATCGGCGGTCCGCTCGCCTTGGTGCGGAACGGCGATATGATCGAGCTCGACGTCGCCAAGCGGCGCCTTCATCTCGACGTCTCCGAGGCCGAATTGACGCGGCGCAGGAAAGCATGGCGAGCCCCCGAACCG
>JACQAF010000012.1 GCA_016195145.1 Rhodospirillales bacterium | reverse complement strand
GCGTCGATATCCCGATCCTGCTCGGCGGCGCGGCGCTGACCCGCAAATATGTCGAGGAGGATTGCGTCGCCGCCTATGGGCCGGGGCGCGTCGCCTATGCGCGCGACGCCTTCGACGGGCTCGACCTGATGGAAAAGGTGGTGACGCAGAAATTCGACTCGCATCTCCAGGTCGCCGCCGCCAAGCGCAAGGGCCGGCCGTCGAACGAGAAGCGCACGCTCGGCCAGGCGGCGAAGCCGCTGCGTCCGGTCGATTTCGCCGAGGTGAAGCTGCGCCGGGCCGAGCTCGCCATCGAAACCCCGGTGCCGACCGCGCCGTTCTGGGGCCCGCGGATGATCGAGCGCGTGCCGGCGAAGGCTCTGGTCCCGTATCTCAACGAGACCATGCTGTTCCAGTTCCAGTGGGGCTTCCGCAAGGGCGGCAAGCGGCTCGACGAATACAAGGCGTGGGCGCAGCGCGAGGTGAAGCCGATCCTCAAGCGCATGCTCGACCTGGTCGAGAAGGAAGAGATTCTCCAGCCGCAGGCGGTCTACCTTTCCGCGCCAGGCGCGCGAGGGCGGGCTGTGCATCGCCGATTTCTTCCGCGACCGCACCTCGAACGAGCTCGACGTGATCGGCCTGCAGGTGGTGACCATGGGCCAGAAGGCCTCGAACACGGCGCGCGAATGGTTCGCCGACAACCGCTACCAGGATTATCTCTATCTCCACGGCCTCGGCGTCGAGATGGCCGAGGCGCTGGCCGAATACACCCACAAGCGCATCCGCGCCGAGCTCGGCTTCGGCCACGAAGACGACCGCGACATGGACAAGATGCTGAAGCAGGGCTATCGCGGCTCGCGCTATTCCTTCGGCTATCCGGCGTGCCCCAACCTCGCCGACCAGCGCCAGCTGCTCGAGCTGCTCGGCGCGTCGCGCATCGGCGTCGCGATGTCGGACGAGGACCAGCTCCACCCCGAGCAATCGACCTCGGCCATCGTCTGCCACCACCCGCAGGCGAAGTATTTCAGTGTGTGAGCGTCACGCTTTGCCACGACTTATGCTCTGTGCTACATCGGTAGGCGGAGGACTAAGTCTTCATGGGCGATAAATTTCTTTCTAGTCTACGGAAGCTCTCATTCCAAGTTGAATGTACGTCGCATGCTGAAGCGATCTTGAGCGTCGATTTTCCGAAGGCGCTACAGGAGATCGAGCAGGTTCTTCAATCGATGCGGATCCCAGTCGAAGAATTGGTTCGTGGCGGCGGCGGCGAATCGAAAGGCACTCAACGTCTGCGCAAGGCATTTGCCAAACTAAATTGGAAGAAGACAAAATTCGAACTGAAGAAGCTGATTAACGAGGCTGAGAAGCAATCGATCAGTCATGAGATCGATCATGTACGGATTTCTGATCGTGGGACCATTGCCTTGGAGATTGAGTGGAATAATAAGGATCCTTTCTTCGATCGCGACCTGGAGAATTTTAAGCGGTTGCATGCGGAAGGCGCAATCAGCGTCGGCGTGATCATAACGCGCGGTAAAACGTTACAGGATAAGCTCAGAGAGTTTATCCGAAACTTCGCGCTCAAAAATAAAATTTTGTCCACCGGAGATTTAGCAAAGTTCGATCTGGAATTAACCAAGCGGAAACGCGACGAAACGGAGCGCCGCACGAAGGATGGAAAGGTATCTTTTGCCGACGCGTGGGCAAGCCAGTTTTGTGGTGACAAATACGGCCAGGCGACCACACATTGGCAGAAATTAAAGGATCGGATTACGCGTGGCGTTGGAAATCCATGCCCATTGCTCCTTATTGGAATCCCGGACACGGTGGTTACGGAATAGATTGCACGATCAGTCGGCTGCTTCCACCTGAACGACCTGTGAGTGATGCGCGTAGGTCTTCCACGTCGGCCGATAATCCGCGTCGGCTTGATTCCCCCACGTCGTCCAGCCGTCGCGCAGACCCCGCGCGAATAGCTCAAAATAAGGTCCGGGGCTACACGACTCAATAATCTTGTATTGTTCGTCCGGCTTGCGGCTGTGTTCGCGTTTACGCGTAGCAAGGTAATTCACCTGTCGCCGGCCTGGTGCCAGCGTGCGGGCGTTCTTGCCCCGAACCCCAAAAAGGATCAGTTCAGTAACGTTACGGAAATAGAATCCCACCCCACGACCGTCAGAGCCGCCGTCTTTACGAACTTTGTGCCAGACAATGTTGCTTTTGTATTGAAAGCCCCATGCTGCCATGACTTTAAGTCCCTCTGGCACCAAGGCGTTTGGAACCCAAAGATAAAGATGCGCCGTTTCCCGAACGATTCCTGCAACCGGAAGATTGCAGATGTCCTCAAGAGTCAATGTTCCGTATCGGGATAGACGCCGATGTTCCGGTGCCACCTTGCCCGTGCGGTTTTGAAAACGCCAAGGCGGGTCGGCAAGTACGGTCACAAATTTTCGGCCCGCGGTAAATTCAAGCAGATCGCTCGAAAGCGACCCAATGCCACAATTTTCCGAATTCATTGGCGAAACACCGACTCGACGTTTCATGATTTCAGCATACGGCATCTTTACAAAAAGAAGCGACTGTTGCGGTGTATTGCCGACAGAAATAAGGCAAAGACGCCTCTAGGTTGTTCTCTTTTTGTTCTTATAATAATCAGCAGCAGCGGTCAAGAAAAATACAGCCAACAATGTGGAGCCGATCGATATGGATCGCGCCAAATGCCTATGCTCTGGTGGTTCGTGCATCCCTTTACCGCCCGATCATTGCCCGGCCGCACGACAATCGGATAAGAGGAGGCGATGATGCCAGCGCCCGCGATCGACCGCGCGCAGATCGCCGCAACCTATCGGCTGATCGCACCCCATATCCGCCGCACGCCGGCGATCGCGCTGGCCGGCGGCGATCTCGGGCTCGATGCCGGGCGGCTCACCCTCAAGCTCGAACTCTTCCAGCACGCCGGCTCGTTCAAGACGCGCGGCGCCTTCGCCAACCTGCTCCGGCGCGAGGTGCCGCCGGCCGGCGTGGTCGCGGCCTCGGGCGGCAATCACGGCGCGGCGGTCGCCTATGCGGCGATGAAGCTCGGCCATCCGGCGAAGATTTTCGTGCCCGGCATTTCCTCGCCGGCCAAGATCGCGCGCATCCGCGGCTACGGCGCCGATCTGGTGGTCGGCGGGGAGCGTTATGCCGACGCGCTGGTGGCGAGCGAGGCGTGGATCGCGCAATCGGGCGGGCTCGCCGTGCATGCCTTCGACCAGGCCGAGACGATGCTCGGCCAGGGCAGCATCGGCCTCGAGCTGGAGGAGCAAGCGCCCGATCTCGGCACGCTCCTGGTCGCCGTCAGCGGCGGCGGGCTGATCGGCGGCATCGCCGCGTGGTATGGCGGGCGGGTGCGGGTGGTTGGCGTCGAGCCCGAAGGCGCGCCGACGCTGACCAAGGCGCTCGCCGCCGGCCGGCCGGTCGATGCCGAGACCGGCAGCATCGCCGCCGACTCGCTCGCCCCGCGCCGCATCGGCGAGCTGGTCTTCCCGATCGCGCAGCAGCATGTCGAATCCGTTGTGCTGGTCGCCGACGACGCTATCCGCCAGGCGCAAAAAGCGCTGTGGGACGGCCTGCGCGTGGTCGCCGAGCCGGGCGGGGTGGCGGCGTTCGCGGCGCTGCTTTCCGGCCGCTACCGGCCGGGCAAGGACGAGCGCGTCGGCGTCGTGGTCAGCGGCGGCAACACCGTGGCCGTCGATTTCGATCGCTAGTTCTGTTCGCAACCAGCGGGGCGGCCATGAAAGACACGCTCAAGCCCGGCCTCAGCCACACCCTTTGCTTCACCGTGCCCGAAAGCAAGACGGTGCCGCATCTCTATCCCGAGGCGCCGGGCTTTGCCGCGATGCCCAAGGTGTTCGCCACCGGCTTCATGGTCGGGCTGTTCGAATGGGCGTGCATCGAGCTCCTCAAGCCGCATCTCGACGAAGGCGAAGGCAGCCTCGGCATCCATGTCGATTTCGGCCATACGGCGGCGACGCCGCCGGGCCTGACCGTCACCGTCACCGCGACCTGCACGCGCATCGACGGCCGCACCGCCGAATTCGAGGTGCGCGGCCATGACGGGATCGACGAGATCGGCGGCGGCCGCCACCGCCGCGCCATCGTGCGCTGGGAAAAGTTCAACGCCCGCGTGGCGGCCAAGCGGGCGCAGGCGGGCTAGGCGTAGAAAAATGGCGAGAGCAGTGCGCCTCGGGATATGCTGATTGCTATTCTTGCTGTTAACGGGAGGTTATCGCCATGGCGCGCGTGATCGGCATCGACCATCTGGTGATTCGGGTCGGCGACTTTGCGAAATCGAAGCGCTTCTACAACGCCGTGCTCGGCTTTCTCGGCTTCAAGCTCAAATACCAACACGGCCGCCACGCTGGCTGGAGCAACGGCAAGACGCTGTTCTGGATCGGCGAGGCCGACGCGCGCGGCAAGCGGCGCAAGCATCGCATCGGCGATATCGGCTTTCATCACTACGCCTTCGAGGTCGGCGCGCGCCGCGACGTCGACGATCTCTACAAGCTTCTGAAGGCGAAAAAGCTGACGGTCATCGACCCGCCGGCCGATTACCCCGATTACGGCCGGGGTTATTACGCCGTCTATTTCCTCGATCCCGACGGGCTGAAGCTCGAAGGGATGTTCTTTCCGAAGGCGCGGAAGAAGCCGAGGAAAAAATCTGCGAAGAAGCGCTAGCCCGTCACGCGCCGGGCGTCAGACGATGATGTTGAGCCCGCTAAGATCGACGCCGATGATGGCGGGGCGGGCGGAAAGGCGGCCGCCGCCCGCGGCAACCGGGGTGACGAGCTGGGCGAGCGAGCCGCCGCCGCCGTCGAGCGCCGCCCTGTCCTTCGAAATCAGGAAACGCTGGACGAAGCGGTCGACATAGGCGGGATTGTTGATCTTGCCGATGTCGAATCCTTTGCCGACCAGCTCGGCCTGTTTCTCGATCGATTGCAGGGCGATTTCCTTGGGCAGGCCGAGGGTCGAGGTGACGACCTGGCGCAGCACGTTGTCGCCGAGGATCTCGTACACATTCTTGACCGCGCCGATGCGGCGCTTGAAATACGCCGCCTCGCGCAGCGCCGGGTTCTGCTTGCCGAGATTCTTTTCGTATTCGTTGGTGACGTACTGGTCGACCACCTTGTTGATCGTATCGGATATCTTGACGTTGGAGATGCCGAAATCGCCGATGCCGAGCGTCGTCGCGATATCCTTGTAACGCGGGTCGCGCAGGCGGTTGGCGAGCGAGGCGGGGTCGAGGGTCTTCGAGGTGATAACCGCCTTGACCCGCCCGGGATACTGGATTTCGGGATCGAGGGCGAAGGCCGACAATACGAACGATAGCAGGCGGCGATCCTTGATCAGGTCGTCGACCGACTGCACCTTGGCGATCTGGGTTTTGTAGTATTCGATCTCGCGCTGGACGGCGGGCGCGTTGCTGAACTGAGCAACGAGCTTTGCGCTATCCGAGCGGGCGATCCGCTGATAGAGGGCAAAGGCCGGCGTTGTTCCGAATGCTGATACGTCCACCATTGAATCCTGCCGCGCCCGCCTGAGACGGGCATCTGCCGCAAGGATAGGCCGGAAGCGGTTAACACAACCTTAAGATATGCGGGTCCGGAAGGCCCGGTAAACCGGCCCGAGCAGGGCGGGGATCAGATACATCGGAAACTGGCCGCAGGCGAGATAGAGGAACAGATCGGGATCGGCCGAAGGGCCAAGCACGGCGACCAGGATAGCGAGGTTGCGGCTGCCGGCGACGAGGGCGGCGGTCAACGCCTCGCGCCGGGTCATGCCGAGATAGGGAGCAAGCTGCCAGAAAATCGCCGCCGTCGCCGCCTGGAGCATGAAATTGCTGAGGAACGCCGCGGCGAGGAACAGAAACACATGGCCGGGGCGTTCGATCAGCGTTGCCGTCACCCCGTCGACCACGCCGATGGCGAAGACGATCAGCATCAGGACCGCGAACCCGCCCAGCCCGTGCGCCGCGCGCTGAAGCCGCGCCGGCCCGATCAGCCGCCGCGCCGCCAGCGCCAGGACGAACGGGCCGCCGACAAAGGCGATGAGGCGCAGCATCAGCGGCGCTAGCCCGATATCGAGATCGAGGTCGAGCAGCGCCAGGGCGACCGGCGACTGGATGAAGGGCTGAAGCAGCGACATGGCGACCATCGCCACCAGGGCGAATGGCGCATCGAGCCCGAGGATGAGGGCGAAGGTCGGCACCGAGATGAGGGCGGGCGACGAAGCCATCAGCACCATCGGCTCGCCGAGTTCGTCCGGCAGGTCGAGCAGCCATACCGCCCCGGCGACCAGCAGCGGGCAGACCAGCAGCCCCCAGACCAGCATGATCACCAGCGGGCGCGGACGGTTGAGGCTGGCGAAAACCTGTGTCCAGTCGAGGCGCAGCAGCGTCGCCGCCAGCAGCAGGAAAATCGCCGGGCCGAGCAGCGGCTTCATCAGCCGCGCCAGATCGGGAACGGCGATGCCGATAAACAGGGCGACGGCGAGCAGCGGCGAGGCCTGTCGCTCGAGCGTTTCGAAAAACCGTGAAACCAAGGCTCCCCCCTTTGGGACGGGGGAGACTAGCAGATCGTCGGCCGGCGCGCGCCGGCGCTTTCGGGGCGCGGCCGAATCGATTATGGTCGCGGGCGATGCGTCAGCCGGCCCAGATTCCCGCGCCCTTCGATCGCCACCGCGAGACCGTCCGTCCCGAGTGGATCGACTACAACGACCACATGAACGTCGCCTATTACGTGCTGGTCTTCGACCATGGGACCGACGCGTTTTTCGAGCTGCTTGGCATCGACGAGGGCTATCGGCGGCGCACCGGCCACTCGACCTTCGCCATGGAACAGCACGTCGCCTATGTCGGCGAGGTGAAGGTGGGCGACGAACTGCGCGTCACCACGCAGCTGATCGGCCACGACGAGAAGCGCCTGCATTTCTTCCATCGCATGTATCACGCGCGCGACGGCTACCTCGCCGCGACGAGCGAGCTGATGGGCCTGCATGTCGATCTGGCCGGGCGTCGCGCGGCGCCCTTTCCGCCGGAGGTGTTGGCGACGATCCGGCGCGTTGCCGCGGCCCATGCCGGCCTGCCGCGCCCGGAAGAACTCGGGCAGACGATTGGCCTTCGCCGCCGGCCGAATCCGGCTAGACCCTAGACCGCTAGACCCTAGAAGGTGGAATTGAGCCGCAGATGGCTGCGCCGGTCGGCCGACTGCACGGTGACGGCGCGTAGTTCCGCGCCTTGCAGCACGTTGAGCTCGACCGCGACGCCGGCGCTCCCCCGCGCCCAGACCTTGCGATAGAAATC
Organism: Rhodospirillales bacterium; assembly: GCA_016195145.1. GTDB lineage: Bacteria > Pseudomonadota > Alphaproteobacteria > CACIAM-22H2 > CACIAM-22H2 > JACQAF01. The sequence continues at coordinate 477 of JACQAF010000012.1, read as the reverse complement.
GGCGAGGCCCGAGGTCATCTCGCCGCCGACGCCGACGATCACGTCGCCGCGCCGGATGCCGGCCTTTTCCGCCGGGCCGTCGGCGGCGACGCGGGCAACGAACAGGCGGCCGCGCACCTCTTCGGTGGTGACGCCCAGCCACGGCCGGACCGGGCCGGCGGCCCGCCCGTCGGCGATCAGGTCGGCGAGGATGGGCGCCAGGCGGTCGATCGGCACGAACATGTTGCCGGGGAAATGGGTGTTGCCGCCGGTCGCGTCGCCGACGATCAGCGAGCCGACGCCGACCAGCTTGCCGTCGCGGCTGAGCAGCGCCGCGCCGCTCCAGCCCGCATGAGGCGGGGCGGTGAAGATGGCGTCGTCGAGCAGGTATTCCCACGAACCGGCGAATTCGCGGCGCGAGACGACGAAGGCCGGGCTGGCGCTGTTGGCGCCGCCGTGGCTGGCGATCAGCACCGGGTCGCGCTCCTTGACGTCGGC
>JACQAF010000011.1 GCA_016195145.1 Rhodospirillales bacterium | reverse complement strand
CCCGGCGCGGCCTTCTTGGCCCCATGTAACGCGCCGTCATGGGCGATGGCGGCGGGCGCTCCAATCAGCAGCACCGCCGCCGCGCATGCCATCAGCTGGCCGCGCACGCCCCTACTCCTTGACGCCAAGCTTGCCCTGCTTGGCGATTATCGCCTGAACATGCGGATCGTTGCGGAACCATTCCTCGGCCTTTTCGCTATCGGGCTTGACGTTGTTGGCCTTGGCCCAGTCGGCGAGGAAGACGCTCGCCTCGGTCCACGGATCGCTTTCCTTGGTCCGGAAGTTCTGCAGCGCGAAGAGCGTGGTGCCCTTGCTCGTCGTCATCAGCCCGTCAACGAAAATCTCCTTGCCGCAAAAGCCGATCAGCTCGTTCACCGTGCCGGCGAAGGGCACGACGTTCTTGGCCGGCAGCACGAGCTTGCCATCGGCGGTCTTGAGCGCAAGCTGGTGCTTGCCGGCGCCGCAGCTGGCCGGGCAGTCGCCGGTCAGTTCGCACAGCATATCGACCACCTTGGCCTTGAACGTCACTTCCTTTTCTTCCGGCAAGCCCCAGCTTTCGGCGGCAAGCGCGCCGCGCGCGAGGCCGAGGGCGAGAACGGCGGCGGCAAGCACAGCCACCGGACGGGCGAGAGTGGAAATATGCATGGCCTTACTCCCCGAACGGCTGGATGCCGTGTTCCTTGTGCGTCAGGTTGACGATGCCTTCATTGCTAAGAACCTTGGTGACGACGAGGTAGTTGACCCCGTCGCGCTCGTACAGGTCGCCGTCAACGGTGACGCGGTTAGTCTGGATCTCGACGATCTTGGGGTTGGCGACGGTGTTCGAATCGGCGTCGATCTTGAGCAGTACATAGGCCTTCTCGTCGTCGCCCCAGATGCCGACCGGAATGCCGCCTGTCGCGCACCACACCGCGCATTGATGATGGGCGGTGCCGAGGCCGTACATGATGCCGGTGACCTGGCACCACGTATCGATAATCTCGCCGGTGACCTTGACGCGTTTCGGCGCGGCGTCGGCCGGCGACGCAAACGCCATCGCGGCGGCGACGGCGGCGAGGATCGGCATGCTTATTCTCATCGAGCGAATCTCCCTTTCTTCGGGCCGGCCTGCGGACCGGCGGGCTCGTTGCGCGGGAATGGTCGCGCGAAGCGAAGCGCCGCGCGAGTCAATTCGCCGTGAAACGCGCCATATCCGGGGATCAATATTTGGTGAGGGCGGGTTATGCGCCGTGATATCCGCGGAACCAGTCGACGAAACGCGGCACGCCTTCGTCGATCGTCGTCTTCGGCTCGAAGCCGAGATCGCGCCGCGCCGCCGCGATATCGGCATAGGTTTCCTTGACATCGCCGGGCTGCATGTCTTCGAGCTGGAGCGTCGCCTTGTGGTTGGTCGCGCGCTCGATCAGTTCGATGAAGCGCATCAGCGGCTCGGCGCGATGGTTGCCGAGATTGTAGCGCCGGTGCGGCGCGGCGGCGCCGTCATCGGCCGGCGGCCGGTCGAGACAGGCAAGCACGCCGGCGACGATGTCGTCGATATAGGTGAAGTCGCGCTTCATGTCGCCGCGATTGAAAACCGGAATCGGCCGCCCTTCGAGAATCGCCTTGGTGAAGATATAAGCCGACATGTCGGGCCGGCCCCACGGCCCGTAGACGGTGAAGAAGCGCAGGCCCGTCGCTGGCAGGCGGTAGAGATGGCTGTAGCAATAGGTCATCAGCTCGTCCGCCGCCTTGGTCGCGGCGTAGAGCGACACCGGCCGGTCCACCTTGTCGTCGACCGAGAACGGCAGATGCGTGTTGCCGCCGTAAACCGACGACGACGAGGCGTAGACGAGATGCTTGATCCCGCCGCGCCGCCGGCACGCCTCGATGACGTTGAAATGCCCGATCAGGTTGGTCTGGATATAAGCCTCGGGATGGGTGAGCGAATAGCGCACGCCCGCCTGCGCGGCGAGATGGACCATCCGATCGATCGCCGGGTTAGCGGCCAGCACCCCGGCCAGCGCCCCGGGCGTCGCCAGATCGCGCCGTTCGAGGCGGAACCCCTCGTGCCGCGCGAGGCGGGCAAGCCGCGCCTCTTTCAGCTTCACATCGTAATAGTCGTTGACGATGTCGAAGCCGATCACGGCCTCGCCACGGCCGAGCAAGGCTTCGGCGACGTGATAGCCGATGAATCCGGCGGCGCCGGTGACGAGGACTGTCATGCGTGCGCTGACTCCGCAAAGGCGAATGCGACCCGCGCCTTGTAGCGCGCCAGCGGCGGGAAATCACGCGCTTTGAATCGCCCGCGCGCAGGCGTCGCGATCCGGCGGCGGGAAAATTTGACAGCATCGGCATCATTGCTATACTTAACTGAATGGTTAAATATTTGCCCAGCCATCTCGACTCGACTTTCGCCGCGCTGGCCGACCCGACGCGCCGCGCGATTCTCGCGCGCCTGACGCTCGGCGAGGCGAGCGTGGGCGAGATCGCCGAACCGTTCGCGATGTCGCTGCCGGCGGTCTCCAAACATCTCAAGGTGCTGGAAACCGCCGGGCTGCTGAAACGCGAGCGCGACGGGCGCGTCCTGCGCTGCCGCCTCGACGCTGCGCCGATCGCCGGCATCGCGAGCTGGATCGAGGATTTCCGGCGGTTCTGGCACGGCCAGTTCGACCGGCTCGACGAATTTCTCAAGGCAATCCCGACAGAGGAGACGCATCATGGCCCGGAGCGCCGCAAGCATCCCCGCCGCAACGAGCGCGACTGAATCCGGCCGGACGCTCAGCCTCACCCGGCGTTTCGACGCGCCGCGCGAAACCGTCTTTCGCGCCTTCACCGACGCGAAAATGTTGCGGCAATGGTGGGGTCCGAAGGGCTTCACCTGTCCCAGGGCCGATATCGATATGCGCCCCGGCGGGGCGTACCGGATCGAGATGTGCGCCCCTTCGGGCGAGATCAAAATCCTTGCCGGCGTGTATCGCGAGGTTTCGCCGCCCGCGCGCCTTGTCTACACCTGGGTCTGGCAGCAGGGCGACATGGCCGGCGTCGAAACCCTGGTTACGCTCGATTTCGTCGCCCATGGCCGCGCGACCGAACTGCGCGTGACCCACGAATTGCTGCCCAGCGACCGCGCGCGCGAGCTGCACGGCGAAGGCTGGTCGAGCGGCCTCGACCGGCTGGTCGCGATGCTGTCGGCGGCTGCCTGATCCGCGCCGACGACACCGTTACCCAGTCCTGTTTTCGTTCACCAAAAAGGAACCGCCCCATGTGCGCTGCCCCCGCCGTCAAGGCCATCCCCGCCGGCCATGAGCATTTCATCCCGCATCTTATCGTCGACGACGCGCCGGCGGCGCTCGCGTTCTACGCCAAGGCCTTCGGCGCCAAGGAGCTGTTCCGCATGATGATGCCGGGCGGCAAGCGCGTCGGGCACGCCGAGATGAAGATTGGCGATCTGGTGTTTTACCTGTCCGATGAATTCCCGGAGTTCAGCAAGGTCGGCCCGCGCAAGCTCGGCGGCTCGCCGCTCGCCATTCACCGTTATGTGCCCGATGTCGACAAGGCGGTGGCCAGGGCCGTCGCCGCCGGCGCGACGGCGACCATGCCGGTCGCCGACATGTTCTGGGGCGACCGTTACGGCACGCTGACCGACCCCTTCGGCCATCGCTGGTCGCTGGCCACGCATATCCGCGATGTGCCGCCCGACGAATTGGAAGCCGCCGCCGCCAAGGCCTTCGCCGAGCCGCACGAAGCGTCCTGACCGCCCCCGGCCGGTAGTGGCTGGACGGGTGCCGGGGAAGCTGATAGTCTCCGCCCCGTCATGAAACGGGAAATCGCGCCGCGCTCTGCCTTTGGCGCCCGGAACCGGTCGGTCCGCTGGTTACCCACCGCGGCGCGCCTTTCGCGAGGCCGTCCGCCGGCATGAGCAGGACCGGACCATGCTTTACCAGTTCACTTCGCCCCTCGGCATCGCCATCGAACGCCGCCGCCGGCCGCTCGACTATGCGCGCGCTCTCGACGGTTTCGCCGAACGTCTCGACGGCACGCGCGGCGCGCTGTTTTCCTCGGGCGTCGACTATCCGGGCCGCTATTCGCGCTGGGAGTTCGGTTTCGCCGATCCGCCGATCGAGATCGTCGGCGGCGGCCGGCGGCTTGCCTTTCGCGCCCTCAATCCGCGCGGCACGGCGCTGCTCGACATCTTTCACCCCGTGCTGGCCGATCTGCGCGGCGCCCATATCGCGGCGGTGAGCGAGCGCGAAATCGCGCTGGCCATCGAGCCGCCCGCCGGCATATTCACCGAGGAGGAGCGCAGCCTTCAGCCGTCGCTGTTCGCGCCCTTGCGCCGGCTGGTCGACGAATTCCGCGGCATCGAGGATTCGTTCCTCGGCCTGTACGGCGCCTTCGGTTACGACCTGCTGTTCCAGTTCGAGCCGATCGCGCTCAAGCATCAACGCCCGGCGACGGCCCGGGACATCCATCTCTATCTTCCCGACCGCATGCTGATCGCCGACCGGCGCAAGGAAACGGCGTTCCGCTTCGATTACGATTTCGCCCGCGACGGCCTCGCCACTGCCGGCGTTTCGCGCCGGCCCTATACCCGCTCCAAGGCGAGGCGCAAGCCGGTCCCGCCCGCCGCGCCGCCCAAGGTGACGTCGGACATATCGGCCGCCGAGTACGCCGCCATGGTCGACCGGGCGCGCGGGCGCATGCGGGTCGGCGATATTTTCGAGGTGGTGCTGAGCCGCCGTTTCCAGGCGCCCTATGCCGGCACGCCCTCGGCGCTGTTCGGGCGGCTGAAAGAGGTCAACCCGAGCCCGTTCGAATTCATGATCCAGCTGGGAAGCGAGCAGCTCATCGGCACCTCGCCCGAAATGTATGTGCGGGTCGAGGGCGAGCGGGTCGAATCCTGCCCGATTTCGGGCACGGCGCGGCGCGGGCGCAACGCGATGGAGGACGCTGAGCGGCTCAAGGCCCTGTTCAATTCGGAAAAGGACGAGGTCGAGCTGACCATGTGCACCGATGTCGACCGCAACGACAAGTCGCGCATCTGCCGGCCGGGCACGGTGAAGCTGATCGGCCGCCGGCAGATCGAGACCTATGCCGGCTTGTTCCACACGGTCGACCATGTCGAGGGCCGCTTGCGCGACGGGCTGTCGGGCATCGACGCCTTCATCAGCCATATGTGGGCGGTGACGCTGACCGGCGCGCCCAAGAAACGCGCGGTCGAGATCGTCGAGGAAATGGAAACCTCGCCGCGCCGCTGGTACGGCGGCGCGGTCGGCGCGTTCATGTTCAACGGCAACGTCAACACCGGCATCACCATCCGCACGGTTCATCTGGAGGATCGGACCGTCAATTACCGCGCCGGCGCGACGCTGGTCTGGGATTCGGTCGGCGCGGACGAGGAAGCCGAAACCCATACCAAGGCGACCGCCTTGTTCCGCGCGCTGGCCGGGCCGGCCGCGCCGGCCGCCGCCGCAGCGCCCGCCGAACAGCCGGGGGCGGGCAAGCGGGTCGTGCTGATCGACAACGAGGATTCGTTCGTCCACACCCTCGCCGACTATTTCCGCCAGACCGGGGCCGAGGTCGCCACCTATCGCCACGGCCTGCCGTTATCGCGGCTCCTCGCCGCGCGGCCGGATCTCGTCGTCCATTCGCCGGGGCCGGGTCGGCCGGCGGAATTCGGCGTGCCGAAGCTGGTGCGCGCGCTGGCCGATGCGGGCGTGCCGCAATTCGGCGTCTGCCTCGGCTTGCAGGGCATGGTCGAGGCCTTTGGCGGCGCGCTCGACGTGCTCGCCGAGCCGCGCCACGGCAAGGTGTGGGAGATCGCCCATGACGGCGCCGGGCTGTTCGCTGGCGTACCTTCGCCGGTGCGGGTCGGGGCGTATCATTCGCTGACCGCGCGGCGCGGCGGCTTCCCCGAGGCGGAGCTTGCCGTCACCGCGCGCACCGGCGACGGGCTGGTGATGGCCATCCGCCACCGCCGCCTGCCGGTCGCGGCGGTGCAGTTCCATCCCGAATCGATCCTATCCTTCGGTCACGACGCGGGACAGACGATCATCGCCAATGTCGTGCGTCTGCTGGCGGGGCAGCGGACATCGGCGGCGCCGGAAACGATTCGCGCCTGAATGGGACGATCGCCGCGCAGCGGGTAACAACCGGTCGTTATCCTGCCGGCGGCCGGCAATCTTCGCCGGGACGTGATTGTTTGTTGCGCGGCGCTACGTTAGGGTTCTGAAAAACAAGGCTCTTTGCGGGAAGGAATAGCCATGGCAGTGTCGGCCCGAGCCCTTCAGAACGTTACGCTCGACGATAAATACACGCTGGAATCCGGCCGGGTGTTCCTGACCGGCACGCAGGCGCTGGTCCGCCTGCCGATGATGCAACGCCAGCGCGACGTTGCCGCCGGCCTCAACACCGCCAGCTTCATCTCCGGCTATCGCGGCTCGCCCCTTGGCGGGCTCGATCAGGCGATGTGGCGAGCCAAGCCCTTCCTCAAACGCAATCACATCCATTTCCAGGCCGGGATCAACGAGGACCTCGCCGCCACCATGGTCTGGGGCAGCCAGCAGGTGAACCTGTTCCCCGGCGCCAAATACGACGGCGTGTTCTCGATGTGGTACGGCAAGGGCCCCGGCGTCGACCGCTGCGGCGACGTATTCAAGCACGGCAACGCCGCCGGCGCCTCGCGTCACGGCGGCGTGCTGCTGCTCGCCGGCGACGACCACGCGGCCAAATCCTCCACCCTGCCGCATCAGTCGGAGCATGAATTCATCTCGGCGATGATTCCGGTGCTCAATCCGTCCGGGGTGCAGGAGTTCATCGATTTCGGCCTTTATGGCTGGGCGATGAGCCGCTATTCCGGCTGCTGGATCGGCTTCATCTGCACCGGCGAGACGGTCGATTCCTCGGCCTCGGTCTATGTCGATCCGCACCGCGTGCAGATCGCCACCCCGAACGATTTCGAGATGCCCGAGGGCGGGCTCAACATCCGCTGGCCCGACCACTGGACCGAACAGGAATACCGCCTGCAGCGCTACAAGGCGTATGCGGCGCTCGCCTTCGCCCGGGCCAACCGCCTCGACAAGATCGTCATCGACAGCCCGAAACCGCGCTTCGGCATCGTCACCACCGGCAAGTCGTATCTCGACGTCCGCCAGGCGCTCGACGATCTCGGCATCGACGAGGCGCTGGCCGCCGAGATCGGCGTCCGGCTGTACAAGGTCGCCATGTCGTGGCCGCTGGAACGCGAGGGCGCGCGCCACTTCGCCGAGGGGCTGCAGGAAGTCCTGGTGGTCGAGGAAAAACGCGCGATCATCGAGAACCAGTTCAGGCCGCGCGTCGTCGGCAAGTTCGACGAGAAGGGCCAGTGGATTCTTCCCTCGGCCGACGAACTGACCCCGGCGCAGATCGCGCGCGTCATCGCCAAGCGGCTGGAGCCGTTCTACACCTCCGATCGGATCAAGGAACGCCTCGCTTTCCTCGAAGCCAAGGAACGGGCGCTGAGCGAGCCGCGCCCCACCTTCAAACGCGTGCCCTATTTCTGCTCCGGCTGTCCGCACAACACCTCGACCCGTGTGCCCGAGGGCAGCCGTGCGCTGGCCGGCATCGGCTGCCATTTCATGGCGCTGTGGATGGACCGCAACACCGACACCTTCACCCAGATGGGCGGCGAGGGCGCGACCTGGCTCGGCCAGGCGCCGTTCACCGAAACCTCGCACGTGTTCCAGAATCTCGGCGACGGGACCTATTACCATTCGGGTACGCTGGCCATCCGCGCCGCGGTCTCTTCCGGCGCCAACATGACCTACAAGATTCTCTACAAGGATTTGCGCGAGATCAAGGGCGTGTCGGTGCTGATCTACGACCAGACCTGCGCGGCCGAGAAGCGCCGCCGGCGCAAGCGCGGCACCTTCCCCGATCCGCAAAAACGCGCGTTCATCAACGAGGCGGTGTGCGAGGGCTGCGGCGATTGCTCGGTCGCCTCCAACTGCCTGTCGGTGATCCCGGTCGAAACCGAGTTCGGCCGCAAGCGCGCCATCGACCAGTCGTCGTGCAACAAGGATTTCTCCTGCGTCAACGGCTTCTGCCCGTCCTTCGTCACCGTGCATGGCGGCAAGGTGCGCAAGCGCAAATCGGCCGCCGTCGCCAGCGACCCGTTCGCCCGCCTGCCCGAACCCGTCCTACCCAAGACGGCCGAGCCCTATAACATCCTCGTCACCGGGGTCGGCGGCACCGGCGTCGTCACCGTCGGCGCGCTGGTCGGCATGGCCGCGCATATCGAGGGCAAGGGCTGCACCATCCTCGACATGGCCGGCCTCGCCCAGAAGGGCGGCGCGGTGCTTTCGCATATCCGCATTGCCGAACGGCCCGAGGATATCCATGCCGTGCGTATCGCCGCCGGCGAGGCGCATCTGCTGCTCGGCTGCGATCTGGTGGTCGCCGCCGGGGCCGAAGCGCTCGACCGTCTGCGCGCCGGCCTGACCTACGCCATCGTCAATGGCCACGAGACGCCGACCGGTGAATTCACCCGCAAGCCCGATCTCCAATTCCCCACCGCCCAGCTCCGTGACGCCATCGCCCACGCCGTGGGCAAGAACGCGGCCGAGTTCGTCGACGGTACCGGCCTCGCCACGGCCTTGATGGGCGATTCGATCGCCACCAACCTGTTCATGCTCGGCTATGCCTGGCAGAAGGGCCTCGTGCCCGTGTCTCGCGCGGCGATCGAGCGCGCGATCGAGCTCAACGAAGTCGCTATCGAGGCCAATAAGCGCTCGTTCAACTGGGGCCGCCTCGCCGCGGTCGATCTGCCCGCGGTCGCCAGGGCCGCGGCGCCGAAGGCCGATCTGCCGGCGCATCATCTGTCGAAGACCTTCGACGAGATCGTCGCCCGGCGGACGGACGAGCTGGCCCGCTACCAGGACGCCGCCTATGCCCGCCGCTACCAGGACCTCGTGCGCCGCATCGAGGCGGCGGAGAAGTCGCGCGCGCCGGGCTTGTCGGGCCTCGCCGCCGCGGGCGCACGCTACGCCTACAAGCTGATGGCCTACAAGGACGAGTACGAGGTCGCGCGGCTCTATACCGACGGCACGTTCCTCAAGGCGCTGGCCGAGCAGTTCGAGGGCGATTACCGCCTCGAATTCAATTTAGCACCGCCGATCATCGCCGAACGCGACTCCGATACCGGGCGGCTCAAGAAGCGGACCTTCGGGCCGTGGATGCTGCGCGCCTTCCGCCTGCTCGCCCGCTTCAAGTTCCTGCGCGGCACGGCGCTCGACATTTTCGGCCGCACGGCCGAACGCAAGACCGAGCGCCAGCTGATTGCCGATTATTTCGCGCTGGTCGAGGAAGTGGCGGCGAAGCTGACCCCGGGCAATCACGCGATCGCCGTCGAGCTGGCTGAAATCCCCGAGCACATCCGCGGCTACGGCCACGTCAAGGACGAGCACCTCAAGCGCGCCAAGGCGCGCGAGGCGGAGTTGCTGGCGGCGTTCCGCGCCCCCTCGCCGGCCCCGGTCGCCCAGGCGGCGGAGTAGCGCGGACGCCGGCCTACATGCCGAGCGCCTTGCGGTAGAGGTCGATCAGTTCGTCCTGCTCGTTGCGGTCGGCGATCTCCATTTTCCGCAGGCGGATCACCTGGCGCATGATCTTGGTGTCGAAGCCGTTGCCCTTGGCCTCGGAATAGACCTCGCGGATATCGGCGGCGAGCTCGGCCTTCTCGGCCTCCAGCCGCTCGATGCGCTCGACGAAGGATTTGAGTTTGGCCGCGGCAATGCCGCCGGTGCTGCCGTCCGCCATCGATCGTCGCTCCCCTGGGCTTTGCGAATCGCGGATAATCGCCGCGAATGGGAGTCTCTATAGCGGCGACGCGGCGGCGCGCGCCAGAAAAAACCGACGCGCGCTGTGGATAGGGTGGATAACCGGGGCGGATTGCCGGCCCCGGGGTCGGTCCGGCAGCCGCTTAGTGCTTGTGCGCGCCGCCCTGCGCCTCGAATTTCTTGATCTGGTCGGGCGACGCTTCCTTCTGGTGCTTCTTTTTCCAATCGTCATAGGACATGCCGTAGACGATCTCGCGCGACTGGTCCTTGGTCATGTCGATGTCCTTGGCCTCGGCCGCCTCGCGGTACCAGTTCGACAGGCAGTTGCGGCAAAAGCCGGACAGGTTCATCAGGTCGAGATTCTGCACGTCGGTACGTTCGCGCAAATGCTTGACCAGGCGGCGGAACGCGGCAGCCTCAAGCTCGGTGCGGGTCTTGTCGTCCATCCTATGCTCCTTGGCGGGAAACGGCGGGTTCGGGCGATTATAGGCCGGCCGGGCGATAGTAAAAACCCATTCGTCGCCGGGGTTTCCCGGCCGCAGGGCTAGAGCGCAGCCACCGTCTCGGCGATCAGCCAGTCGACCACGCGTTTCAGCGCATCGGGCTTGCTCGCCCCGCCGGCCAGCGCCTCGCGGTAGACGGCGATCTGCCGGTGGGCCGAAGTGCCGCGCTTGAGGATGTCGCGCGTCGCCGCCACCTCGGCGGCGCAGTCCAGCCGCGCCGCATCGGGCGCCACCAGTGCTATCAGTTCGTCGAGCAGCCGGGCATAGGGCACGATCTCGCCCTTGCCGAAATCGACCAGCCCCTCGTCGAAGCCGTAACGCTGGGCACGCCAGCGGTTCTCCTTGACCAGCATGTGCGGATAGATCCGCCAGCGCTGGTTCTGCCGGCGCAACCGCCACAGCATGGCGAGGATGCATTGATAGAGCGCGGCGATGCTGATCGCATCGTCGAGGCGGGTCGTCATGTCGGTCAGCCGCATTTCGAGGGTAGGAAAATGCGCCGACAGGCGGACATCCCACCACAGCTTGCTGCCATCGTCGATCAGCCCGGCGGCGATCAGCCGGTTCAGCTGCCGGCTATATTCGCCGTAGCTTTCGAAATAGTCGGGCAGGCCGGTGCGCGGAATCTCGTTGAACACCGCCAGCCGGTAGCTTTTGAGGCCGGTATCGGCGCCGCGCCAGAACGGCGACGAGGTGGACAGGGCCAGAAGATGCGGCAGGAAATACCCGGCCTGGTTCATCAGGTCGATGCGCAGTTCGTCGTCGTCGATCCCGACATGAACATGCAGCCCGCAAATAATCAGGCGCCGCCCGACCCCCTGCAGGTCGCGTTCCAGCACCTGGTAACGCGCTATATCGGTCGGCTTCTGCCCGCCCCAATCGGCGAACGGATGGGTGGCCGATGCGATCGGCGCGAGCCCGTGCGCGGCGGCCACCTCGGCTACCGTGCGGCGCAGGCGGACGAGATCGGCCCGCGCCTCGCCGACCGTGCGGCAGACGCGCGTCTGCACCTCGATCTGCGAGCGCAGGAACTCGGGGCTCACCTGCCCTTCCAGCCGTTTTTCGCATTCCGCCAGCATCGAGGGCGGCGGCTCGCCGACGAGCTCGCGGCTCGCCCGATCAACAAGCAGATATTCTTCTTCTATTCCGACGGTAAAGCTCGGTTCTTTCATCGCGCCGCTATTAGTGTATTGGGTAGCGGCACAGCGTCGCGTCGGCCAGCAGCGGGCGCAGCGCGCGCGCCACGACCTCCGCCCATTCCGCCGCGCCGTGCCGGGTGTCGATTAGGTCCTGGCGGATTTCCAGCGTCGCATGGGCGAGACCGGCCGCCTCGGCATGGTGCTTGGTGGTGAAGCCGTGAAAATCCCGCCCCGAATAGGGCTGATTGTCGCCGACGACGATGCCGGACATCGCCGCCAACCGCTCGATTAGCGGCAGCGCCAGGCGGCCGTCCTCGTTCCACAGCACCCCGACATGCCAGGGTCGTTCGAACCCCTTGAACACCGGCGTGCAGCTATGGACCGAGATCACCGCCGGCACCGCGCCGCGCGCCTTGAACGCGGCGAGCGCCGCGGCGACGGCCGCGTGATAGGGGTCGAACAGCGCGTGCACGCGGGCGGCCCGCGCTGCGGCACTCAGGCCGCGATTGCCGGGAATGTCGATGTCGTCGCTGGTCTCGGGAATCGAGGTCGGATCGTCGAGCCGCCGGTTGAGATCGATGACTAGCCGCGAATACCCCGACAATACCAGCGGCGCATCGAATTCGTCGGCCAGCACATGGGCCAGATCGGCGGCGCCGATATCCCACGCCACGTGCCGATCAAACGCGTCGACCGGCAGGCCAAGCCGGCCGAGGGCGCGCGGGACGCGCCGGCTGGCGTGATCGCAGAGCAGCAGCAAGGGCGTCGTCCCGGCCCGGTTGTAGAATTCAACCGGCGGGGCCTCGCCGGACGCCAGCAATGCCGGCCGATCCGACGAAGAAGAGGATGTCGCGGCCATCGGGCCCGGACTATATCGCAATTCGGCGGCGGCGGAAGCCGGTGTCTTGCGTCCCCCGCAGGGGAGCCATGATCGCCGCCGCGCTGGAGCCCGCCACCGGCATTGGCTATAAGCTGCCCCATGTCCAGCGACGGGGGGAGCAAAATGGCTGTCGGCGTCCGGGCGCACGCCGATCGCGTAGCGCTCATCGCCCTGCTGGTCGGCGCGGTCGGCATCGCCTTTTCGCCGATCTTTGTCCGGCTGTCCGAACTCGGCCCGACGGCGACGGCGTTCTATCGGCCGGCGCTCGCCCTACCCGCGCTCTGGTTGTGGCTGGCGATCGAGAACCGGCGGCTCGGCCCCGCCGCCCGCCGCCCCGCCAGCCGGCGCGACCTATGGGCGCTCGGCCTCGCCGGCTTCGCCTTCGCCGGCGATCTTGCCTTCTGGCACTGGTCGATCAAGCATACGACCGTCGCCAACGCCACGTTGCTCGCCAATTTCGCGCCGATCTTCGTCACCCTCGCATCGTGGATTTTCCTCGGCCAGCGGTTTCACCCCGCCTTCCTCGCCGGGCTGGCGCTCGCCATCGCTGGGGCGGCTCTGTTGATGAGCCAGTCCCTGTCGCTGTCGGCCGATCACCTGCTCGGCGACGGCTACGGCCTGATCACGGCGATGTTCTATGCCGGCTACATGCTGGCCGTCGCCCGGTTGCGGGCGGTCTTCTCGACCGCGACCATCATGGCGTGGACCGGCATCGTCACCGCAGCCCTGCTCTGGCCGGTGGCGCTGGCGACCGGCGAAAGCATGATCGCCACCACGCTTTACGGCTGGACCATTCTTGTCGGGCTAGCGCTGATCAGCCATGCCGGCGGGCAGAGCCTGATTGCCTATGCCCTCGCCCATCTGCCGACGGCGTTCTCGTCGGTGGCGCTGCTATTGCAGCCGGCGATGGCGGCGCTGTTCGCCTGGGTGATCCTCGCCGAGCCGCTGGGCCCGCTGCAGGCGGCGGGCGGCGCGGTGGTGCTCGCCGGAATTTTCGTCGCGCGCCGGGCGAGCATACGATGACCCGCCGCAACGAAGACGCGGTCTCCGCGCTCGCCTGGGCGATCTGGGGGCTGGGCGCGCTCTATTATTTCTACGGGTTTTTTCACCGCGTGACGCCAAGCGTCATGGTCAGCGAGCTGATGCGCGATTTTGGCGTCGGCGGCGCGCTGCTCGGCAACCTCACCGCCGTCTATTTTTACGCCTATGCCAGCCCGCAATTCCTCGTCGGGCTGCTGCTCGACCGTTTCGGCACCCGCTGGCTGCTCGCTTCGGCCTGCGCGCTTGCCGCCCTCGGCAGCCTGATATTCGCTTCCGCCACGACCCTAAATCTGGCGTATCTCGGCCGGTTGCTTATCGGCCTGGGCGCGGCATTCTCATGGATTGGTACGCTCAAACTGATCGCCGACTGGATGCCGGCCCGCCGCTTCGCGCTGCTCTCGGGCTGTACGCTGTTCGTCGGACTTTCCGGAGCCATCCTCGGCCAAGCGCCGCTCGCGGCACTGGTCGAGGCGGCGGGATGGCGGATCACCATGGTCGGGGCGGCGATCTTCGGCCTGTGCCTTGCGGCAACAATGGCCCTAGTCATCCGCCCGCACGGACATGCGCCAGCGGTCTCGGCCGCGCGCATCCGGCTCGGCGAAAGCTTCCGGCTGGTGACGACGACGGCGCAGACCTGGGCCGTCGCGATCTACGGCGCCGCGATCACCGGACCGATCCTCGCCTTCGCCGGCCTGTGGGGCGTTCCGTACATGATGGCGGCCCACGGCCTCGACCGGCCGGACGCGGCGACGATCACGACGACGATGCTGATTGGCTGGGGAATCGGCGGTCCCACCGTCGGCTGGCTGTCCGACCGCATCGGATTGCGGCGACCGCTGCTGTTGGCCGGTTCGACGCTCGCCGTCCTGTGCCTCGCCATCGCCATCTATGCACCGAGCCTGCCGCTCGCCGCGGTCTATGCGCTACTGTTCGTCTCCGGCTTCGCGTCGGGAACGATGGCGCTGACCTTCGCCATCGCGCGCGAGCATAATTCGCCGTTGGCAAGCGGCGCGGCGATCGGCCTGGTCAACACGGCGTGCATGGGCGCTGCGGCCGTCCTGCAACCGGTTCTGGGGCTGGTGCTCGATCTCAACTGGGTGGGCGAAACGGTCGGCGGCGCGCGCCTTTATTCGGTCGAGGCCTACCACATCGCCTTCCTGTTCCTGATTGGCTGGCTTGCCTTCGGCGTCGTCGGCGCCCTGCTCGTGCGCGAGACGCGATGCCAGAACGTTTACCAGGCAACAGTATGATCCCGACGCCTCGCGCCGTCTTGCTGTCGCTATTCGGCGCTGCCGTCGCTGCCGCCGACCCGCGGCTTTGCCTGCCGCCTTATCTGCCGCCTGCCCCCAAGGGGCGGTTGGTTATCCTCGGCGCCGGCAAGGCGTCGGCGGCAATGGCGCGTGCGGTCGAGGATAACTACCCGGGCCCCCTCTCGGGGCTGGTGGTCACGCGTTATGGCCATGGCGTGCCGTGCGCGCGGATCGAGATGGTCGAGGCGGCACACCCGGTTCCCGACGCCACAGGACGCGCCGCCGCCGCCCGCATGCTGGCGATGGCGCGCGAGCTCGGCCCCGACGATCTGGCGCTTGTTCTGATTTCGGGCGGCGGGTCGGCACTGTTGACTCTGCCGGCCCCCGGCATCGCCTTCCAGGACATGCAGGCGCTGACCGCCGCGCTGCTCAAATCGGGGGCGGCGATCGACGAGATCAACTGCGTGCGCAAACATCTCTCGCAGATCGCCGGCGGCCGACTGGCGGCCGCCGCGCATCCGGCCCGGGTCCTCACCCTCGCCATTTCCGACGTGCCTGGCGACGATCCGTCGGCCATCGCCTCGGGCCCGACGGTCGGCGATCCGACCACCCTCGCCGATGCGCGCCGCGTGCTCGCCAAATACGCGATCGTGCCGCCGGCCTCGATCGGCGACGCCTTGCAGCGGCTGGAATCCGAAACCCCGAAACCCGGCGATCCGGCGCTGGCCGGCGCCACATTCCGCATGATCGCGAGCCCGCGCATGGCGCTGGACGCGGCGGCGGCGGCGGCGCGCGCCGCTGGCTTTGCCCCCCTGGCGCTCGGCGACGCGATCGAGGGCGAGGCGCGCGAGGTCGCCCGCGACCAGGCGCGTCTTGCCCTGCGCATCGCCGCCGGCGAGGACGCGGCGCGGCCGCCGGTGGCCATCCTGTCCGGCGGCGAAACGACGGTGACGGTGCGCGGCGGCGGGCGCGGCGGACGCAACGCCGAGTTCTTGCTCGCCCTCGCCGTCGCCCTCGACGGGGCCGAACGCATCCACGCGCTAGCCTGCGACACCGACGGCATCGACGGCACCGAAGATAACGCCGGCGCGCTCGCCGGCCCCGATACGCCGGCGCGGGCCCGAACCATCGGTCTTGACGCGCGCGCCATGCTCGACGATAACGACGGTTATAGTTTTTTCTCGCGTCTCGGGGACCTCGTCATCACCGGCCCGACGCATACCAACGTCAACGATTTCCGGGCCATCCTTATCCTGCCGCCGTGAACTTGGCATGGGGTGCGCGAACCGGCAAAAGCCGTTAGGATCGATTCATGCGCCGCCCCTGTATGACCAAGATCGTCGCCACGCTCGGTCCCGCCAGTTCCAGCCCCGAGCGGATCGAAGCGTTGTTCCGCGCCGGGGTCGATGTCTTCCGCCTGAATTTCAGCCATGGCACGCACGCCGACCATCGCGCGCGGGTCGACGCCATTCGCGCCCTTGAGCGCAGCGTCGGACGGCCGATCGGTATCCTTGTCGACCTTCAGGGGCCGAAACTGCGCGTCGGCACGTTCGCCAATGGCAGCGCCAAACTGAAGCCGGGGGCCGCGTTCTGGCTCGATCTCGACCCGACACCGGGCGACGCCACCCGTGCGCCCCTGCCACACCCCGAAATCATCCGCACCCTGTCGGCGGGGGCCGATCTGCTGCTCGACGACGGCAAGGTGCGCCTCAAGGTGACCGAGAGCGGGCCCGACTTCCTGCATTGCGAGGTGGTGACCGGCGGCCCGCTGTCGAACCACAAGGGCGTCAACGTGCCGGGCGTCGTGCTGCCGCTGTCGCCGCTGACCGACAAGGACCGGCGCGATCTCGCCTTCGGGCTCGATCTCGGCTGCGACTGGGTGGCGTTGTCCTTCGTTCAGCGGCCCGACGACGTGGCCGAGGCGCGACGCCTGATCGGCGGGCGTGCGGCGGTGCTCTCCAAGCTGGAAAAGCCGGCGGCGATGGAGCGGCTGGACGGCATCGTCGAGCTGTCGGATGCGATCATGGTGGCGCGCGGCGATCTCGGCGTCGAGCTGCCGCCCGAAGACGTGCCCGGCCTGCAGAAACAAATCATCCGTGTCTGCCGGCGCGCCGGCAAGCCGGTGATCGTCGCAACGCAGATGCTCGATTCGATGGTCCACACCCCGACCCCGAC
>JACQAF010000313.1 GCA_016195145.1 Rhodospirillales bacterium | reverse complement strand
CGGGAAACCGAGATGCCGACGTTCACCGCGGGCCGCACGCCCGAGTAGAACAAATCGCCTTCGAGGAAGATCTGCCCGTCCGTGATCGAGATCACGTTGGTCGGAATGTAGGCCGACACGTCGTTGGCCTGGGTTTCGATGACCGGCAGCGCCGTCAGCGAGCCTGCGCCCGATTTGTCCGACATCTTGGCCGCGCGCTCCAGCAGGCGCGAATGGAGATAGAACACGTCGCCGGGATACGCCTCGCGGCCCGGCGGGCGGCGCAGCAGCAGCGACATCTGGCGATAGGCGACGGCCTGCTTCGACAGATCGTCATACACGATCACGGCGTGCATGCCGTTGTCGCGGAAATATTCGCCCATCGTGCAGCCCGTATAGGGGGCGAGGAATTGCAGCGGAGCCGGCTCCGACGCCGTCGCCGCGACGACGATCGTATATTCGAGCGCGCCGGCATCCTCGAGCGTCTTGACGATGCGCGCCACGGTCGAGCGTTTCTGGCCGACGCAGACATAGATGCAGTAGAGCTTCTTCGATTCGTCGCCCGCGGCGTTGATGCTCTTCTGGTTGAGGAAGGTGTCGATGGCGACGGCCGTCTTGCCGGTCTGGCGATCGCCGATGATCAGCTCGCGCTGGCCGCGGCCGACCGGAACCAGGCTATCGATCGCCTTGAGGCCGGTCTGCATCGGCTCGTGCACCGATTTGCGGGCGATGATGCCGGGGGCCTTGATTTCGACGCGCCGCTTTTCCTTGGCGTTGATCGGGCCCTTGCCGTCGATCGGGTTGCCGAGCCCGTCGACCACGCGGCCGAGCAGCGCCTTGCCGATCGGCACCTCGACGATGGCGCCGGTCCGCTTGACCACATCGCCTTCGCGAATGTCACGGTCGTCGCCGAAGATGACGACGCCGACATTGTCGGTTTCGAGGTTGAGCGCCATGCCCTTGACACCGCCGGGAAACTCGACCATCTCGCCGGCCTGGACCTTGTCGAGACCGTAAACGCGGGCGATGCCGTCGCCGACCGAAATGACCTGCCCGACTTCGGCGACATCCGCCGCGGTATCGAACTTGGCGATCTGTTCCTTGAGGATGGCGGAGATTTCCGCGGCCCGGATTTCCATTACCTGAGCCCTTTCATGGCCAGTTGAAGTCTCTGCAGTTTGGCGGCGAGCGAGGCGTCGATCAGGCGCGAACCGACCTTCACCTTGAGCCCGCCGAGAATCGCCGGATCGACCTTGAGGTCGACCGACACCTTGGCCCCCATCGTGCCGCGCAGCGCGGCGCCGACCGCTTCGACCTGCGGCGGGGTCAGCGGGGCGGCCGAAACCACCTCGGCCCGAATTTCGCCGCGGTGATCGGCGAGCATCCGCGCAAACGCGTCGACGACCTGGGGAAGCAGGAAAAGCCGGCGGTTGCGGGCCAGCGTGCCGACGAAGCGGCGCGCCAGATCGCCCACATCCGAGCGTTCGATCACCGCCATCATCGCCTTTTGCTGGCGGTCGCGGGGGATCAGCGGGCTCGAAATCAGCTGCTGCAACTCGACGCTGCCGCCGACCATCGCCTTCAGCTTGGCCAGATCGGCCGCGACCTGGTCGAGCTGTTTACCTTCGTCCGCCAGCTCATAGAGCGCGGTCGCATAGCGGATCGCAATACCGGAAGAAATGGATGTCTCGGTTGCCACGCCGGATGGACGTCCTTGGAAAAACGGAGTTTCAAGGCAACGCCTTGAAATCCATTATGAAACAAAGCCTCCCGTCGGGCCGGGGCGGGGCCCCGTCCGAAAGGACGCGGATAGCTAGCATAGGGTCTTTGGCATTGCAATAACACGGAGGCCGGCCGAAGCCGGGAAATCGGCCCGTCGCGGCCCCTAAAGGAAGCTATAGGGGTCGATATCGACCTGAATCCGCACGGCAGACGGCGGGTTGACCGCCGCCAGCCAGGCGCGCAGCGCCTCCTGCAGGCTGGTTTCGCGCTTAGCCTTGATCAGGAAGCGGCGGCGATGGCGCCCGCGCAGAATCGCCAGCGGCGCCGGCGCCGGCCCGAGAACCCGGATATCGGCCGCTTGCGGCGCGGCTGCGGCCAAACGCCGCGCGGTCTGGTCGACCGCGCGCTCATCCGCCCCGGCGACGATGACCGCCGCCAACCGGCCAAAGGGCGGCCAGCCGTGACGCCGGCGCTCGTCGGCCTCGGCGGCGAGGAAACGGTCGCGCGCCCGGCCATCGGCCGACAGGCCGACCAGGGCAAGCATCACCGGATGCTCGGGCACATAGGTCTGGAGAAAGACCCGCCCCGCCCGCTCGGCGCGCCCTGCCCGCCCGGCCACCTGATGGAGAAGCTGATAGGTGCGTTCCGCCGCGCGCAGATCGCCGCCGCCAAGTCCGAGATCGGCATCGACCACGCCAACTAGGGTCAGCAATGGAAAATGATGGCCCTTGGCGACGATCTGGGTCCCGACCAGAAGATCGATCTCGCGCGCTTCCATGCGTTGCACGAAGGCAGCGGCGGATTCCGGCCCGGCGACCGTGTCGCTGGTCATGATCTCGATCCGCGCAGCGGGGAACAAGGCGCGCGCCTCTTCCGCCACCCGTTCGACCCCCGGGCCGCAGGCGGCAAAGCTCGCCTCTGCGCTGCAGGACGGGCAGGCGGCCGGCAACGACGCGGCATGGCCGCAATGATGGCAATGCAGCCGACCGGTCGAGCGATGCTCGACCAACCAGGTCGTACAGCTCGTGCATTGCAAGCGATGGCCGCAGGTCCGGCACAGCGTCAGCGGCGCATAGCCGCGCCGATTGAGGAACAACATCGCCTGTTCCCCGGCTGCCAGCGTCTCGGCAAGCGCCTCACGCAGGGTCGGCGACAGCCAGGCGCGGCGCGGCGGTGGGTCGCGGCGCAGATCGATGGCGGAGACCGCCGGCAGGCTCGCCCCGCCGTGGCGGGCGGGCAGATGGACGGCCGCATAGCGCCCGCGCTCGACATTGGTCACGGTTTCGAGCGACGGCGTCGCCGAGACAAGGATCGCCGGCAGGCCGCCGAGGCGAGCCCGCACCACCGCCATGTCGCGGGCGTGATAGACGACGCCCTCTTCCTGCTTGAACGCGGCCTCGTGTTCCTCGTCGACGACGATCAGGCCGAGATCGCGATAAGGCAGGAACAGCGCCGACCGCGCCCCAACCACCACGCGGGCGCGGCCCTCGGCCACGTCGCGCCAGGTCGCCTGCCGCCGGGCGAGGCCGAGCTCGGAATGCCACACCGCCGGCGGCGCACCGAATCGTTCGGCGAAGCGCGCCAGCCATTGCGCGCTCATCGCGATCTCGGGCAGGAGGACCAGAACCTGCTTGCCGGCCCGCAGGCCGGCGGCGACCGCCTCGAAATAAACCTCGGTCTTGCCGGCACCGGTGACGCCATCAAGCAGCGTCACCGAAAAACCGGCCGCCAGTTTGCCAACCAGAATGTCGGACGCAATCCGCTGATCGGCGGACAGAGCCGGCCCGGCCACGCCGCCATCTGGTGCGGGCGGTAACGCGGGAAGCAGTTCGACCATTTCGAGCCAGCCGAGATCGGCGAGCCCGCGCACCACCGCCGCCCCGACCCCGGCCGCGCGGGCGAGTTCCGCCGCCCGGCGCGGCGGGCCGG
>JACQAF010000010.1 GCA_016195145.1 Rhodospirillales bacterium | reverse complement strand
CGCATTGCAATTGCGCACGGCGCTGTCGGGCTCGCGGCCCTATGCCAAGGAAGTGGCGGCGATCCGCGCGGTCGCCGGGGCCGATCCCGCCCTTGCCGGCCCGCTGGCCGTTCTGGCGACGCACGCCGAAAACGGCGTCGCCACGGTTTCGCAATTGCGCGACAGCTTCGCCAGTTTCGTGGTTCCGCGCCTGGCAGTCGTCGCCTCGGGCGACGGGCGGTCGCTCGGCGCGCGGGCCGAGGCATGGGTCGGTTCGTTCTTCTCGCGCGCCGCGACGCCGGAAGAGCGGATCACCAATATCGTCGCCCAGGCCGAGCGCAACCTCACCCATGGTCATTTATCGGGGGCGGTCGATCACTTGTCCCAACTCGACGCCGCCGCCGCCGCCGCCGCGGCGACGTGGATGGCCGATGCTCGGGCCCGCCTTGCCGTGAACGCCGCGTTGAGCGCGGTGTCGGCCCGGGCGCTTGACCGCTTCGTGGCGGCCAATTGAGGGAATGCCCTGCCGGCAGTGCGCGCTAACAAAATTTTAATCATGTCGGAGCGATAGTGGCGGCCTCAATAGAAGTGGGTCGCCATGCCGGCCAATGCCAGCGAAGAACTGAAGGGCCCGGGCATCGCCTCCGGCTCGCCGCAGGATAATACCGGCGGTGATAGCCAGCCGCCGCTGCTCGACGAGGAGCAACTCCGTAGCATCCAGCAGGTGATCGCGCCGGCCGAGTTCCACAGCCTGGTTGAATCGTATCTGACCAATGCGGCCAGCCGGCTGGACCGCATCGATGAGCTGGCCGCACGGGGCGATCTTCCTGGCCTGCGCCGCGAGGCGCATGATCTGATCAGCACAGCGGGCAATTTCGGAGTCCGGCGGGTCGAAGCGCTGGCCCATCAGCTGCATGCCGCCTGCAAGAACGACGACGGCGACGCGGCGCGGCGCGTGGTGGCCGAGGTGCGGAGCGTTTCGGTATCGGCCTGGGCGCTGATGCGATCGCGCTTTCTCGATACTGGCGCGGTTGTCCAATAAAGGAACGGCAGGAAATGAACGCCCCCAACCAGCAAGCGGACAACAAGGCCCGGGTGATTGTCGGCGTCGACGACGTGCCCGAAAACCTGATGCTTCTGAAGGCCTATGTCGTGGGGGCCGGATACACGTTTTTCGGGGCGCCGAGCGGCGCGGAATGCGTCGATCTCGTGCATCGGGTGACGCCGAAACTGATTCTCCTCGATGTCCAGATGCCCGATATGGACGGCTTCGAGACCTGCCGGAAGCTGCGCGGGCTGACGAATACGGCGCGCGTGCCGATCGCCTTTATCACTGTCTGCAAGACGGCCCAGGACGTCCGCGCCGGGATGGCGGCGGGCGGCAACGACTTCATCGTCAAGCCATTCACCCGCGAACATTTGCTGGAGCGCATCCGTTTCTGGGTAACCAAGCGGCTGGAGCCGGCCGCCGGTCCTGGCGGCGTCTGGCAATAGCCGGGTCGATCCGTCGTTTCGTTCTGCGTGGCGCGTTCCCGATCGGCCCGAATCTCGATAAGGGTTTATTAAGCCTGTCATGACAGCCTGTTGGATGGCGGGGTCTATTTAGACGGCCACCCCCTCCAAAGGCGTATGACTTTGGGAACGGCGATGCAGCTGATGCAGTTGATGAACATATTCGGGCGCCAGACGGCGGCGGCGGGCAACGTTCCCGATGCCGTAGCGCCGTCTGAAACCCCAAGCGAAGCGTCCCCTGCCGAAGGCGGCGGCACGCCCGGTCGGCTGCGCGCCCGGTTCGACGCGTGGTGGGCGGCCCAAGCCCCCCGGCGCGCCCAGCTGCGCGCCTGGTGGGACGGGTATTATTTACCCGAAGAACCGGCCCCCGAAGTCGCCGCTCCGGCCGCGGCGCCGAGCAGCCCCGCGCCCAAGCTCGAAGTTGCCGACCGCTGGTCGGCGTCGCGGGTCAAGATATCGGAGCTGATCTGGGGCGACGGGTTTTCATTTCCGGGCGGCACCGAACATGTGCTTGAGATGGTCAAGCCTCTCGGCCTGAACAAAGAAAAATCGATGCTCGACCTTGGTTGCGGGCTCGGCGGTGCGACGCGCGCGATCTCGAAAACCTTCGGCGCCTGGGTTCTCGGCATGGAGTCGTCGAAAAACCTGGCGGTGGCGGGCGCCAAGGCGTCGGAAATGGCCGGTCTGTCGAAAAAGGCCCCGGTCGAGCATTTTGATCCGGTGACGGTTGAGCTGCCGGCGAAGAAATACGACGCGGTGTTCGCCCGACAGTCAATGTTCCATCTGGCCAACAAGAAACGGTTGCTGACGGAAATTGAAAAATGCCTGAAGCCCGGTGGACAGCTGATGTTCACCGATTTCGTGCTGAGCAAGGCCGGGGCGAATTCGCCGGCCCTCGCCAAATGGATGGCGGCCGAAGACCATGCGCCGGTCCTGTGCACGCTCGACCAATTCACCAAGGAGTTGCGAGCGCTCAAACTCGACGTCCGGGTCGCCGACGACATGTCGACCGAATTCCGCAAACTGGTGCTGGACGGCTGGGCGAATCTTGCGCGTATTCTTAAGCCCGATTCGATGAATCCTGAGGAATCGAAGAGCTTGGTGCGCGAGGTGGAGCTGTGGGGCCTGCGGGTCGCGGCGATCGATTCGGGCGAATTGCGGCTGGCGCGGTTCTACGGCCTCAAGCGGGGCTGATCGTGGCCAAGGGCCCGGAAAACACTGCCCAATGCCCGGCCAAGGGGCGCTGCGGGCGCGGTTGACAGCGTGCGGCTGCGTCGCTATGGTCCGGCCCTTTCCGGCATAGTTGTGGGCGACAGGATCGGTGTCATGAAGGTTGTTAACTCGCTGAAATCGGCCAAGAAACGCGACAAAAACTGCCGTATTGTGCGGCGCAAGGGCCGGGTTTACGTGATCAACAAGACCAATCCGCGCTTTAAAGCCCGTCAGGGATAATTTTCCCTGCGGGGGCGCTGCCTTCCGGTTTCTTCCTTAAGTTCCCCGCGCGGCCCGTCAGGCGCGCGATTTTCATTTGCTAACGCTAGCCTCGCACGGCAGGCTCGCCCCAGTCTTGGACAAAGGCGGGTGAGCGTGGAGACGCAGCGATGAAAATGCCAACCCCCGACCAGACGGTTCTCGCGCGGCGCGCCGAAATCGCCGCCGCCTTGCGCGAGATCGTGCCGGGCGAAGGGGTAATCGACGCGGCGGAAGAGCTGCGCGCCTACGAATCCGACGGCCTCACCGCCTATCGCCAGCCGCCGATGCTGGTTTGCCTACCGTCAACCGTAGCCCAGGTGTCGGCGGTCCTAAAGTACTGCCGGAAGAACGGCATCAAGGTGGTGCCGCGCGGGGCCGGCACGTCGCTTTCCGGCGGGGCGTTGCCGCTCGCCGACGGCATCGTGCTCGGCATGGCGAAGTTCAACAAGGTGATCGAGATCGACTGGGCCAATCGCTGTGCGGTCGTCCAGCCGGGGGTGACCAATCTCGGCATTTCCGACGCGGTGGCGGCGCGGGGCTTCTACTACGCCCCCGATCCGTCGAGCCAGATCGCCTGCACCATCGGCGGCAACGTCGCCGAGAATTCCGGCGGCGTGCACTGCCTCAAATACGGCCTGACCACCAACAACGTCCTCGGCGTCGAGCTGGTGCTGATGGATGGCGAGATCGTGCGCCTCGGCGGCAAGCACATGGACGCCGGCGGGTACGATCTGCTCGGCGTCGTCGTCGGCTCGGAAGGTCTGCTGGGCGTGGTCACCGAGGTAACCGTCCGCATCCTCAAAAGCCCCGAGACGGCGCGCGCCATGCTGCTCGGCTTTCCGACCTCGGAGACGGGCGGCGATTGCGTCGGCGCAATTATTGCCGCCGGCATCATTCCCGGCGGGATGGAAATGATGGATCGCCCGGCGATCCATGCTGCCGAGGCGTTTGTCCATGCCGGCTATCCGCTCGATGTCGAGGCGCTGCTGATCGTCGAGCTCGACGGTCCGCAAGCCGAGGTCGACGACCTGATCGCGCGGGTCGAGGCGATCGCGCGCGCGCGCGGCGCGATCTATGCGCGGACGAGCACCAATGAAGACGAGCGCCAGACCTTCTGGGCGGGGCGCAAGGCGGCGTTCCCGGCGGTCGGCCGCATCTCGCCCGACTATTACTGCATGGACGGCACCATTCCCCGCAAACGCCTGCCCGAAGTGCTGGCGCGCATGGCCGAAATGTCGAAGCGTTACGGCCTCAGGGTGGCCAATGTCTTTCACGCCGGCGACGGCAATCTCCACCCGCTTATCCTTTACGATGCGAACCAGCCCGGCGAGCTGGAGCGGGCCGAGGCGTTCGGCGCCGATATCCTCAGGCTGTGCGTCGAGGTGGGCGGGGTGCTCACCGGCGAGCACGGCGTCGGCGTCGAGAAACGCGACCTGATGGGCACGATGTTCAACGAGAACGACCTCAACCAGCAACAGCGCCTCAAATGCGCCTTCGACCCCGAAGGCCTGCTCAATCCCGGCAAGGTATTTCCGGTGCTCCATCGCTGCGCCGAACTCGGCCGCATGCATGTCCATCGCGGCGCAGTGCGGTTTCCCGACCTGCCGCGCTTCTGAGCCCGCGGGTTTCGATGTCGACCACGCTCCGACCCGAGACGCCGGCGCAGCTGCGCGAAGCGGTCGCCTGGGCGGCGGCCGAAGACGTGCAGCTTGAGCTGCGCGGCCGCGGCACCAAGCGCGGCTTCGGCCGTCCGATGCAGACCGAACACGTGCTCGATCTTTCGGCGCTCGCCGGGATCGACGCGTACGAACCGGAAGAGCTCGTCCTCACCTGCGCCGCCGGCACGCCGATCGCCGAGATCGAGACGCTGCTCGCCGGCAAGCGTCAGTTGCTCGGCTTCGAGCCGCCCGATCTCGGGCCGCTTTATGGCGGCGCGGATGGCGGCACGATCGGCGGCGTTCTCGCCGCCAATCTCGCCGGGCCCAGGCGGGTGAAGCTCGGCGCAGCGCGCGATCATTTCCTGGGATTCTCGGGTGTGAGCGGGCGCGGCGAGGCGTTCAAGGCCGGCGGCCGGGTGGTCAAGAACGTCACCGGCTACGATCTCGCGAAGCTGGTCGCCGGTTCGTTCGGCACGCTCGCCGCCGTCGACATGGTGACGGTCAAGGTGCTGCCGGCGCCCGACAAGACGCGCACGGTCCTCGTCTTCGACCTCGACGACGCGGCGGCCATCGCCGTACTGGTCGATGCGCTCAACAGCCCGTACGAAGTATCGGGGGCCGCCTATCTGCCGACGGCGGCGGCCGGGCGCTCGGGCGTCGAGTACGTGCGCAAGGCGGGGGTGAGCGTCGCGGCGGTCCGGGTCGAGGGCACGGCCGTGTCGGTGGCGGGGCGCTGCGCGGCGCTGCGAACGCTGTTCGCCGGGCGCGGGCCGGTCGAGGAACTGCACAGCATGAATTCGGCGAAGCTGTGGCGCGAAATCCGCGACGTGGCCGTCTTCCTGCCCGACCGCGAGAAGGCAATCTGGCGCGTCTCGGCGCCGCCGTGCGAGGGCCCGCGTGTCGCCCGCGCGACGGGCGGCGACTGGTTCTGCGACTGGGGCGGCGGGCTTGTCTGGCTGGCGACGGCCGTCGCGGGCGATGGCGGGGCGGCGGCGATCCGCGGCGCGCTCGCCGCCGTCGGCGGCCATGCGACGCTGGTTCGCGCCGCCGATCCGCTGCGCGCCGCCGTGCCGGTATTCGAGCCGCAGGCCCCGGCGCTTGCGGCGCTCAGCAAACGGGTCAAGGAAAGCTTCGATCCGCGCCGCATCCTCAACCCCGGCCGGATGTACGCAGGCGTATGAAGATGGCCAACGGAACGGTTGCCCCCCTTCCGGGCGCACAGATACGGACCTGACCGCCGATGCAGACCGTTTTTACCCCGGCCCAGCTCGCCAATCCGGATATCGCCGAGGCGGACAAGATTCTCCGCGCCTGCGTCCATTGCGGGTTTTGCACGGCGACTTGTCCTACCTATGTAACGCTGGGCGACGAACTCGATTCCCCGCGCGGGCGCATCTACCTGATCAAGGACATGCTGGAGAAAGACCGCCCAGCCGATGCGCGGACGGTGAAGCACATCGACCGCTGCCTGTCGTGCCTTGCCTGCATGACCACCTGCCCGTCGGGAGTGCATTACATGCACCTCGTCGACCAGGCGCGCGTCCATATCGAGGAAACCTTTCGCCGCCCATGGGCCGACCGGACCTTGCGCCGCCTGCTGGCGCTGGTGCTGCCGCGCCCGGCGCTGTTCCGTCTGGCGCTGGTCGGGGCGCTGTTCGCCCGGCCGCTGGCGCGCGCGTTGCCTGGCTTCCCGCCATTCGACCGGCTGCGCGCGATGCTGCGCATGGCGCCGGCGTCGCTGCCCAATCCCTCGCCGGTCGACGCGCCGCAAACATTCCCGGCCGAAGGCCGACGGCGGATGCGCGTGGCGCTGCTCGCCGGCTGCGCCCAGCAGGTTCTCGATCCCCGGATCAACGAGGCGACGATCCGCCTCCTCACCCGGCACGGTTGCGAGGTGGCGGCGGCCCGGGGAGCGGGATGCTGCGGCGCGCTGGTTCACCATCTCGGCATGGACAAGCCGGCCCATGCCATGGCCAAGGCCAATATCGCGGCGTGGACAGCGCTGTATGACGGGCGCGGGCCCGATGCGGTGGTCATCAATGCTTCGGGCTGCGGCACGACGGTGAAAGATTACGGCTATATGTTCCGCACCGATCCGAACTGGGCTGCGCCGGCGGCGCGCATTTCGCTGATGACGCGGGACGTGAGCGAGTTGATGATCGAATTGGGATTGAAGCCGGCAACCCGCCCGACCGGCCTCACGGTCGCCTATCACGCCGCCTGCTCGCTCCAGCACGGGCAGAAGATCGTACGCCCGCCCAAGGCGCTGCTCGCGGCGGCCGGCTTTGCGGTCAGGGACGTGCCGGAAGGGCATCTGTGCTGCGGTTCGGCCGGCACCTATAACCTGCTTCAGCCGGCGCTCGCCGAAACCCTGCTCGCGCGCAAGATCGAGAACATCGAATCGCTGCGCCCGCAGGTCATCGCCGCCGGCAATATCGGTTGCATGACCCAGATCGCCGCCGGCACCGGAATTCCCGTGGTGCATACGGTCGAGCTGCTCGACTGGGCGACCGGCGGCCCGATGCCGGCCGTCCTCGTCAACCGAACTGCCGGCTAGCTCGCCGCCAGGCCGGCGATCATCGCCTCGTTTACTTTGAGCGCGCGTGCCCACACCATCTCGCGCCAGTCGTCCTTGTCGGGGTAGAAGGCGGCGCGCATCTGCGCCTTGATTTCCTTCGCCTGGGGCGAGGCGAGGTCGCCATGCACATGCAGCCAGTTATCGGCGCGCAGGGCGTCCAGCACCTCGGGTATCGACAGCGTGCCGAATTCGAGCGCCAGCGGCGACAGCGCCGCGTTCGGCAACATCTCGTACATGCCCTGCTGGTTGATGCCGAGCAGCTTGACCGACGACGATGTGCCGGCCTCGGTCGAGGTCATCTCGCCCCACAACCAGGATTGCATGCGCGCGAGATGCGGGCTGTTCTTGGGCAGGGCGCAGATCAGCTCGCCATGGCCGTAGGGACCGAGGCCGGTGTGATAGTCGATCACCGCGACATGGGGAACCTTGGCGAGATAGCGGGCGAAGATCGCGCGCAGCGTGCGGTTCGACCAGGTCGGCGCGTGGCCGCCGAAGAAAATACCGCCAGGGTGGCTGTACTGGCCGCCCATCAACGCCCGTCGCAGGGCCTCATCGCCGTGCTCCGCCTTGTAGACATCGAAAGCGCGCAGCGAAGCGGCGCGCGACGCATCCGTCCATTCGAGCGGCGTGATGGCGTCGGCCAGCGCCACATAGCCGGGGTTGGCGGGGTGGGGCGTGGCATGGTTGAGGAAATTACGGTTGAGATCGACATTGTCCTCGGTCACCCGGCGTGTCCAGGCGAAGCCGTTCGGATTGATCGCGTGGATGGCGAGTGCCGCGACGCCCTTCGGCAGCTTGGCGGCGAAGCCTTGCGCGTACCAGGCAACCTGGCAGCCCGATCCGCAATAGCCCTCGCCACCATGGGTGGCTGAAATGGTGACGATGACGCGCGTCGCGTCGGGCGGACCGATCCAGGCGGCATCGGCGAACAGCTTTTCGCCCTGCGGCCCGCGCAAGGGGTTCTGGAAATGATCGATTCTGGCGCCGGCGTTGCCGGCGGCGACGAGGAACTTGCTGCGCGCTTCGCTGTAGTCGCGCGCAAAATACGGGGCGAGGGACATCGGTTATAACCTGTGATTGCAGTTGCGCGGTGAAACAAGCCGACCGGATCGGGCTTCTTTTTCGCCCGTCCGGTGGCCAGTGTCCAGCATTGTTGTGGCCTCGCGCTTCACAAACGGCGCGGCGCGTTCCATACTTGCAGGATGCACAGGTTGATCGTCGCGCTCTTTCTGTCGGGCGCGCTGCTGATGGCGGCGGCCGGGCAGGCGAGCCAGACCGACGCCCGTCTCGACGGGCTGTTCGCGCAGCTGCGCGCCGCTGCCGATGCGCCCGAGGCCGCGCGCATCGAAGGCGCCATCTGGCGTCTCTGGACCGAGGCTGGGGATCCGGCGACCGATTCGTTGATGACGCTCGGCATCGCGGCGATGGCGTCGGGCGATTTGCGCGGCGCGCTCGCTGTCTTCGACGCCGTAACCCGCCAGAGCCCCGAATTCGCCGAAGGCTGGAACAAGCGGGCGACGGTGCTCTATCTCCTCGGCGCGTATGATGCGTCGGCGGCGGATGTCGAGAAAACGCTGGCGCTGGAGCCGCGCCATTTCGGCGCATTGTCGGGTCTGGGGCTGATCAATCTCGCGCGCGAGCGTAAGGACGAGGCGCTCAAGGCATTCGAGGCGGCGCTTGCCATCAACCCGCATATGCCGGGCGTGCGCCAGAACGTCGATACGTTGCGACGGCGCGGCGGCGCTATCTGAGATTGCATGATCGCGGAATAGGCCGCCTGTCACAACTCGGTGATCCGCGCCGATTGGGATTGATTTATCCCCCGTCGACGACAGATCGTAAGGGTAACGGAGGAAAGCGAGTCATGCTGATCAAACGCAAGAAGGGCTGGGAACTTCCCGACTCCGCCGCGACGCCGGAACAGGTGGCGCTGAATCGCCGGCGATTCATGACGATCGGCGCCGTTGGTGCGGTGGCGGCAGCGGGCGCGGGCGCGGCCCTGTGGGGCTTCGGAAGCGATCCCGGCGGCCGGCCGAACGGATTGCTGGCCAGCGACGCGGCGGCGCAACCGGCGACGGCCGAGGCCGATCCGTCGGCGAAGCTGTATCCGGCGACGCGCAATCAACGCTATCGTCTCGACCGCGAACTGACCGACGAAGGCGTTTCCACCGTCTACAACAATTTCTACGAATTCGGCTCGTCGAAGAACATCTGGAAGGCGGCGCAGCGCCTGCCGATCCGGCCATGGGAAATCCGCATCGACGGGCTGGTCGAGAATCCGCGTACCGTCGGCATCGACGATCTGCTGGCGGCGATGAAGCTCGAAGAGCGTCTCTATCGCCATCGCTGCGTCGAGGCGTGGGCGATGGCGGTGCCGTGGACCGGTTTCCCGATGAAGGATTTCGTCGCCTTCGCCAAGCCGCTCTCGGGGGCGAAATACGTGCGCATGGAAACCTTCCAGAATGCCGAGGTGGCGCCGGGCCAGCGGGCGGTTTGGTACCCGTGGCCGTATGTCGAGGGCCTGACCATCGAGGAGGCGACCAACGATCTGACGCTGCTCGCCACCGGCGTTTACGGCAAGCCGATGCCGCGCCAGATGGGCGCGCCGATCCGGCTGGTGACGCCGTGGAAATACGGCTTCAAGTCGATCAAGTCGGTGGTGCGCTTCACCTTCGCCGCCGAGCGGCCGAAGAGTTTTTGGGAAGCGATCCAGGCGCAGGAATACGGCTTCTGGGCCAACGTCAATCCCAAGGTGTCGCACCCGCGCTGGAGCCAGGCGAGCGACCTGCGAGGCCGGCCGCGAGGCCGGCTTTTTTTGCTCAAGGGGCCGCAGCCAATGACCCAATCGATTCGTATAGTGGTTGCCCTGCTAATCGTGCATAGCGCACGCCGAGTGGTGTAAACAGGAGCAACGCAATTTTTTGCGTGACAGGAGACGACTTGATCGCACATCAGTAGCGGAAACCCGAAAAAAAACGCCGGCCCTTTTGGGGCCGGCGAGTTGAACAGGGAGGCTTCACGTCTGGGAGACGTAGGGTCCGAAGACCCTGTGCCCGGGGCAAAAATCGCCCGGACCAGCAGCGAGCAAAAACTACTGCCCGCCGCCCTGATGCTGCAATGCAACATCAGTACACCACGATAGATATAGTATACCCGTCAGATTTGAACCGCTTATTTAGCAAATGAGATATGCGCTGAACTCATATCTCGGTCAGAACTGCATCTCCTCGGGATAAACGAAATAGGCCTCGTAGGTTGGCCCCTCCAGCCCGGGAAGGATCTGGACGATCTTGGCGCCTTCCTGAGCCATGTAATCGGGGAAGGCCGCGACTCCGACGCCGTTCTCCACCGCGCGCAGGATGGCATAGATGTTGTTGACCATCAGAACCGGCTCGCGCCGGTGCCCTGGGCGGGCGCCGACCTCGAGCAGACAGTTGACGCCGGGAAAGGGCGGCCGGGGGTCCTCGCCATAGACGATGATCTTGTGCTGATCGAGCTCGGACGCCGATTTGGGCACGCCGTGTTTCTTGAGATAGGCGGGCGAGGCGAAGACATGGACATGAATGGCGAGCAGGTGGCGCTGCACCAGGTCGGGCTGGCGCGGCGAGGTCATGCGGATGGCGCAATCGGCCTCGCGCATGCCGAGGTCGAGTTCGGCGTCGTCGACCAGCAGATTGACGGTGATATCGGGATAGAGGTCGAGAAATTCGCGGATGCGCGGGGCAAGCCACACCGAGCCGAAGGCGACCGTGGTCTGGACGCGCAGCCGGCCCGACGGGCGATCCTTGCTTTCGCTGAGCTGGGCCTCGGCCGTCGCCAGCTTGGCGAACACCTCGCGCACCGTGCGGTAGAGAACCTCGCCCTGTTCGGTCAGGATCAGGCCGCGGGCGTGGCGGTGGAACAGCGGCGTCTTCAGCGAATCTTCGAGCGCGCTGATCTGCCGGCTGACCGCCGACTGGCTGAGATTGAGCGTGTCGCCGGCATGCGTGAAGCTGCCCGCTTCGGCGACCGCATGAAAAATCCTCAGCTTGTCCCAATCCATCGCTTGACCATTCAGCCCGGTTCGCCGGCCGGCGCGGCCAGTCGTTTTTCCGATCGCACGTAACGCTTATTGGGCGGCCGCCAGCGCCGCTTCTTCATGCGCGAGGAATTTCTCGGCTTCGAGCGCGGCCATGCAGCCCATGCCGGCCGCCGTCACCGCCTGGCGAAAGATCTTGTCCTTGACGTCGCCGGCGGCGAAGACGCCGGGAATCCGGGTCGCCGTCGAATCCGGCTTGCTGAGCAGATAGCCCTCGGCGTCCATGTCGAGCTGGCCCTTGAACAGCTCGGTCGCCGGCGTATGGCCGATGGCGACGAACAGCCCGTCGATGTCGAGGCGGCTGGCCTCGCCGGCGGCGACGTTCTTGAGCTTGAGCCCGGTGACGCCGGGCGGCTCGCCGCCGCCGATCACTTCCTCGACGACGGTGTTCCACACCACCTCGATCTTCGGATGCTTGAACAACCGGCCCTGGAGGATTTTCTCGGCGCGCAACGCGTCGCGCCGGTGGATCAGCGTCACCTTGGCGGCATGGTTGGTGAGGAACAGCGATTCCTCGACCGCGGTGTTGCCCCCGCCCACCACCGCGACGCGCTTGCCGCGGAAAAAGAAGCCGTCGCAGGTGGCGCAGGCCGAGACGCCGAAGCCGCGATATTTCTGCTCGCTCGGCAGGTCGAGCCAGCGCGCCTGGGCGCCGGTGCAGATGACCAGCGTGTCGCCGATATAGGTGTCGCCGCTGTCGCCGGTGCACACGAATGGCCGGCGCGACAGGTCGACCTTGACGATGGTGTCCTCAAGCATCAGCGTGCCGACATGTTCGCACTGGCTGTACATCTGCTCCATCAGCCACGGACCCTGGATGGCCTTTTCGAAGCCGGGATAATTCTCGACATCGGTGGTGATCGACAGCTGCCCGCCGGGCTGGAGGCCGCGGACGAGGATCGGCTTGAGGTTGGCGCGGGCGGCGTAAATCGCGGCCGTATAGCCGGCGGGGCCGGAACCGAGGATGAGGACTTTGCTGCGATGGGTTTGAGGCATGTCTGGGGCGTGGTGCTTACGGTTTGGCGGCCGGCGGGTTTGCCGGGCCGGGGGGTCTAACGTAAGTGCCCGTCGGCGATGAGGCAAGCCTTCGCCGCAGGCGACCAGGCGCAGGCGGCCGATAACTACAGGGGGTAAAAAAAATGGTATGAAACGCCGCCGTACAGCGGAATTCAGCCATTCCCATTGATAACCGGTTCGGGGTGCCACACAATCCGGGAAAATCGGAGAAGAAGAAGATGCATCCGCTCAGTGTAGTCGACGAGTGGGGTCCGTTAAGGGAAGTCGTTCTCGGCGAAGCATCGTCCTTGTATTTTCCCGATCCGCACCCGATCGATGAAGAGGGGATTCGCTCCCCCTGGATACGAGCCTGCCGCCGGGCCGCGTATAACCTTGTTGCAGGACGACGCGTTCCCGAATGGCTCCGCCGCCGGCATGCGGCCGAACTGAACCGGTTCAACAACATCCTTGTCGGGCGGGGCGTCGCCGTTCACCGGCCGCAAACCATCAAGCCGCTTGCCGGTGAGCCGCGGGGCCTCGGGCAGATGTTCGCGCGCGATCCGATTTTCGTTGTCGGCGACACGCTTGTCGTTGGCCGGCTTCAGATGGAACTGCGCCAGAAGGAGATCAGAGGCCTGCACTGGATCATCGCGAAGGCGAAGCGGCAGGGAACGAAGGTCGCGCAATTGAACGATCCGGCGGCCTTTTTGGAGGGCGGCGACGTTATTGTCGACTGGCCGCGGGTTTATGTCGGTATCGGAAAATATGCGAGCAACCGGCAGGGGGCTGCGTGGCTTCAGGGCGTTCTCGGCAGCGAAGCCGAGGTCATCCCCGTGGCGCTAAGCGATCCCGGGATTCTCCACCTTGATTGTTGCATGACGCTGATCGGGCCGCGTCGCGGCATTATCCACAGGCCGTCATTGCGCCATCCGTTGCCGGCGCCGCTCGGCGAATATGATTTTATCGAGATCGACGGGCGAACCCGGCGGGAGCTGGGAAGCAACGTGCTGGTGCTGGACCCCGGCGCCATCGCCTTGCAGGCGCGCCATGCCGCCTTAGCGGCGGCGCTGGCGCAGAAGAGATATGAGGTTATTCCCCTCGGCTTCACATTTCATGCCGGCCTCGGCGGGGCGTTCCGGTGCGCTACGGCCCCTCTCCGCCGCGCATCGGCCTAGAAACCGAACATGTGGTCGAGGCTGAAGGCCGCCTCGCCATCGACCAGTCCGTGATAGCCGAAGAGCCGGCAGGTCGCGTCGCGGATCAGCACATAACCGCCGTCGCCGGCGCGGGTCAGCGCCGCCTGGTCGAACATCTCGCTCGCCCGCCAGAGCAGCGAGCCGTTGCACGGGATTTCGACCTCGACCTTGGTTAATTCGGCGCCGCTGCGATCATGGAGGTGAAGCGCAGTCCGCGATTTCGCGTGCCACGGCGTCGAGGCCGGATAAATCAGATGGCATAGCGTATCGAGCCCGTCGGGCCCGAGGCGCAGGAAAAGCCGCGTCGACAGGCCCGGCGGCCGGCCGACATAGGATTGCGGTTCGTTCTTGTAGGTAAGGGCGGTGTTGAAGATGTGCGCGCCGAAGCTGGTTTCCGCAGCGTGGCCGCTTTTCTTGTCTTCATAGCGGAACAGGGCATGCAGCCAGCCATCGGCCTCGCCGCCGTCGCGGAAATCGTAAACCAGCTCGACATGGCCATAACCCGACGGCAGCGCGCCGCCATTGAGCAGGCTGCCGGCATCGTAGGCGCCGTCGTGATTGCGCGGCAGGCGGCCGAGGAAGCTGCTCGCCGCCTCGCGGCCGGATGCATCGTAGAGCCGCACGGCCAGCGGCAGTTCGCGCTGGCTCGTCGCCATCGGCGTCGGCTGGATCAGCGAGCGGTAACGCTC
The DNA here is from genome assembly GCA_016195145.1 of Rhodospirillales bacterium. Classification (GTDB taxonomy): domain Bacteria; phylum Pseudomonadota; class Alphaproteobacteria; order CACIAM-22H2; family CACIAM-22H2; genus JACQAF01. Next base: position 10,922 of record JACQAF010000010.1, on the reverse strand, counting down.
GGGCGGCAGCATCGGGGCGGGCAGGATGAAGCCCTTGCCCATCAGATTGGCGAGATCGGCGATCTTCGGATCGGGCCTAAGGTCGATGCGCTCGACATTGGCGTGCGCCATGCGCCGCCGGCCCGCAGCGGTGGTGATCTCGTAGCGCGGGCGGACGAAATGCCGGCCGGCGCGAACCTCGATCTGTTGCGGCCATTTCGCCGCCGGCAACAGGGCGGCGACATCGAGAGGATAGCTGCCGAATGCCGGAATGGGGCGGTCGAGCCACGCGGTTTCGTCGCGGCCCATCAGGTTGAGACCGACGCCGCCGGCCGGGATCGGGGCAGGGTGGCTGTTCTGCACCCACAGCACGACCTTTTCGCCCGCCGCCGGCGCGGGCAGGCCGGCGTAAAAATCGGCCGGCCAGGCGTTGGCGTCGTGGGTGCAGGACAGGTCGGCGGCGTTTTTGCCGAAAATGTCGAGCGCGTACTTGACGACATCGTGCCCGGCCGCGCCGACGACATGAATGAAAAGCTGGCCGGTAAATCCGCTGAGGCCGAAGCGCCGCCGCACTTCGCGGCTATCGATGACGATGCCGCCGAGCCCGGCCGGCGCCGCCTCGCGCCATTCGGCGAGGGTCTCGCCCGTCCCGCCGAACAGGCGAAACCATAACGCGACGGTTTTTGCGCCGTAACCCGACCAGTAATTTGCCGTGACGATGCGCGTGTGCAGTCCGTCGAGATCGCGAAAGAAGGCGAAGTTGGTAGCGAAATTGAGCGGGTCGAGATAGTTGCGCGGGTTGGTCCGCATGTCGTCGGGCAGGCGAATCGCATCGAGGCTGGCGATCTCGGCGCCGGCCGGCAGCAAGTGGCGGATATGATCGGCGAGCCGGATCGAATCGAACGCCAGGATCAGAACCGTGCGCGCCTTGATGCCGGGCAGGTCGGTGATCGGCTGGGCGCGGCGGCCAAGCGCCAGGTCGCCGACTGCGGCGACGTTCTGGACGAACAGGCCGGCGATGTCGAGTTGCGCGAGGTCAATCAGCCCGGCGACGGCTTCGGCCGCGCCGAAGGGATCGTAGATGGCGACCGGCCCGGCGGCGGCAAGACGGGCGAGCAGGGCCTGCGTCGGCGCGATCGCCAGCGGATGGCCGATGGCTTTGAAAAAGCTGTCGCCGCCCTTGACGTTGCTGAAGGTTTCGATCTTGAGGGCCATCGGCCGATCCCGGAATTGTTGAGAGAGCTTATAGCGGGTTTGCCGCCATCTGTCCCGTCTCTGCGGTCAGGGCCAGCCGAAGCGACGCTTGAGTTCGGCTGCGGCGTGGGCCGTGTCGTCGGGCGGGACATAGGTCCAGCTTTCGAGCGCGCCGGTGAACGGGCGCGTCATGCCATCGTCGCGCAGATCGGCCTGGAACCGGTCGAGGCGGCGCGACGATCCTTCGAGCTCGACGACATAGACGGGCTTGCCGGTGGCGCAGGCCTCCGAAGTCATCGACACCGAATCCTCGGTGACGACGATGGCGTCGGCAAGGCCGAGCAAGCCGAAATACGGGTTTGCGCCCGCGCCGTCCCAGATATAGGCAGGCAAGCCGGCGAGGCGCTGGCGCAAGATCTCCACCGCTTCGCTAGCGGTGCGCCGCGACGGCGTGATGGCGATCCCCGCGCCGCGCTCGCGGGCCAGCGCCGCCAGCCGGTCGGCGAGGCGGGTCACGATGGGGGCGGTGAGCTGGTAGCGGCCGTTCGATCCGCCGATCAGCACGGCGACCAGCGGGCGCGGCAGATGGGCGAATGCGGGTCCCCATTCGCGCGCCCCATCGGCCAGTTTGGCCGGCGTGACGCCATGGATCGCGGCCTTGCTGACGATAACGTTTTCGCCGGCGAGATCGTCGTGGCGCGGCACGATTACCGCGTCAAAATGGCGCGGATCGACGCTTGGGTGCTGGATATGGACCGTACGTGCGCCGCTGGCCCGCTTGATCGCCAGGGCCAGCGGCACTCCGCCATTGCCACAACTGATCACCAGATCGGGCCATGGGGGTGCGAGTTGGTCGCTGCCGGGGGCGAGGGCCGAAAAAGCCCGGAACCACAGACGATTTGGCAATACCGTCCAGGGAAAGCGGAACCGCACGCGCTTATAGACCGGATCGACGCCAAGCGCCTCGGCGAGGCCGCGACATTGAGCCTCCAGTCCGACATAGCCCTCGGTCAGAATCCAGCAGGATTTAGGGGTCATGGATGGCGCGCACTATGCCGAGATGGGGACGCGTTGTGCAAGTGCGAAGGCGATCGGTCGGACGCTTCTGGTTGCGATATATAATTGCCCGTGTAATATAATTTCAATCTTCAAGAAATCAGGGACATGAACCATGCGTGGGGTCAAGCTCGACCGGATCGATCGGCGGATTTTACGCGACCTGCAGGACGATGGTCGGATGACCAATGTCGAGCTCGCTCGACGGACAGGGATTTCCGCCCCGCCCTGTTTGCGTCGGGTTCGCGCGCTGGAGAAAGCGAAAGTCATCAAGGGCTATCACGCCGATATCAATCCTGCCGCACTCGGATTCGGCGTCACTGTCTTCGCCCAGGTCGGATTGTCGAGCCAAGCCGAGCATGACCTTAAAGCATTCGAGGATATGGTTGGCTCATGGCCGAATGTGCGCGAGTGTCACATGCTCGCGGGCGAAGCGGATTTTCTGCTTAAGGTTGTCGCCGAGGATTGGGACGCCTATCAGAAATTTCTCACGACGCGCCTGACCACGGCGCCCAATGTCAGCCACGTCAAATCCGCTCTGGCTATTCGCTCGACCAAATATCTGCCGGGCGTTCCAGTCAACGTCGATTGATCGCGGCCGCTCGCTCGGGCCTGCGATCCGGCGCGCCGTTTTTCGGGACACCGGCTGGTTGGACGCACGCAGCCGAGCCGCCCGGATCGGCCATTTCCGTCTTGGTTCGATGGATCGTCCGGGGCATACTGCGGCGCCTCTGGCGTTAGGCGCCGATGCAGCAGGGGAAAAGGATCGCATGCCGATTTCGATCATGACGGTTTTTTCGGCGCTGGCCGTGTTGTGGAACGGGCCGGCGCTGGCGGCGCCGACGGGCGGCGCGCCGACGCTCGATGGCGGGGTTCTCGGGGTGCTCTGGGCTCTGCCTTTCATCGCCATCATCCTGTCGATCGCCATATTCCCGCTGGTGGCGCCGCGCTTCTGGCATCACCATTTCGGCAAGGTCTCTGCCGCCTGCACCGTCGGCGCGATAGCGCCGATGGCGCTGGTTTACGGCGTCGACGTGGCGCTCTACGAATTCCTCCATACGGTTCTCATCGAATACGTGCCGTTCATCGTGCTGCTGCTTGCCCTCTATACGATCGCCGGCGGCATCCGCATCACGGGCGCTCTCGTCGGCACGCCGGCGACCAATACCGGCATCCTCGCGTTCGGCACCATTATCGCGAGCTGGGTCGGAACGACCGGCGCCTGCATGCTGCTCATCCATCCGCTGGTGCGCGCCAATCAGTGGCGCCAGCGCAACGTCCATGTTTTCATCTTTTTCATCTTTCTGGTCGGCAATATCGGCGGCGCGCTGACGCCGCTCGGCGATCCGCCGCTCTTTATCGGGTTCCTCCAGGGCATCGATTTCTTCTGGACCGCGCGCTGGATGTTCGTGCCGATGGTGGCGCTGGCGCTGCCGCTGCTGGCGCTGTTTTACGCGCTCGACAGCTGGGTTTTCCGCAAAGAGGGCCCGCCGCCCGCCGAACTGACCGCGCCCACCGAGCGGCTTGGCGTCGAAGGCAAGCGGAACATTTTGCTGCTCGGCGGCGTGGTCGGCGCGGTGCTGATGAGCGGGGTGTGGAAGTCGGGGATCGAAGTGACCATCTATTACGTCCCGCTCGAGCTTGAATCGATCGTCCGGACGCTTGTCCTGATCGCGCTCGTCTGGCTGTCGTGGCAGCTGACCAGCAGTGAAAGCCGGCAGCTCAACGGATTCTCGTGGTTCCCGATCGTCGAGGTGGCGAAATTGTTCATCGGCATTTTCGTCACCATGGTGCCGGTGATCGCCATCATCCGCGCCGGCGAGGCCGGTGCGGCGCGCGATCTCGTCGGCCTGCTCAACGCCGGCGGCCGTCCCGACAACGTCATGTATTTCTGGATCACCGGCGTGCTGTCGAGTTTCCTCGACAATGCGCCGACCTATCTTGTGTTCTTCAATTTCGCCGGCGGTAACGCGCAACAGCTGATGGGTCCGCTTGCCGGCACGCTGTTGGCGATTTCGGCCGGCGCGGTGTTCATGGGCGCCAATACCTATATCGGCAACGCGCCCAATTTCATGGTCAAGTCGGTCGTCGAATCGCGCGGCATCAAGATGCCGAGCTTCTTTGGCTACATGGTGTGGTCGACCGTCATCCTGGTGCCGCTTTTTGCCCTGATGACGTTTGTGTTTTTCCGCTGAGCGTTCCCTAGCCCGGCGGGCCGGCGACGATCAGATGGCCGATGCCGATGGCGGCGCCGGCCAGCACCAGCCAGTGAACCTGGATTTTGAAGCGCAGGGCGATGGCGAAGGCGACAACCGCGACGCCGATGGCGAACAGGTCGACGCCGCCGGCGGCGGGCAGGAACACCGCTGTCGCGAGAAACACCGCGAGATTGAGAACAACGCCGACCACCGCTGCCGTGATCGCGCCGAGGGCCGAGCCGATCGCCGGGTTGTCGTGCATGCTTTCGATGTATGGCGCGGCGGCGAAGATGAACAGGAAGCTCGGCAGGAAGGTGACATAGGTGGTCAGCGCCGCGGCGGCGACGGCGGCGAGCGTCGGGTCGAAAAGGCCGGCGCGATTCCAGCCGGCGAAAAACCCGACATATTGCAGCACGAGGATCAGCGGCCCGGGCGTGGTTTCGGCCAGCGCCAGGCCGTTCAGCATGTCGCCCGACGATAGCCATGCGTACTTGTTGACAGCGGCATCGGCGACGTAGGGCAGGACCGCGTAGGCGCCGCCGAAGGTGACGAACGCCGCGGTGGTGAACAGATTGGCGATATTCACGAACGGCTCGCTGCCCAGCAACCACAAGGCCAGACCGACCGGAACCGCCCAGAGGACGGCGAACAGCGCCAGCAGCCGGAACAGACGCCTGAGCGGCCGGCCGCCATCGGTGGACGGCAACGCGGCGGCCTCAGTGGCTGCATCCCCGCCGTGGCCGCCGGAAACGAACGGCGAAGGCCCGGGCCGGCGGCCGGCAAGCCAGCCGATGATGGCGGCGGCCAGGACGATCCACGGAAAATCGATGCCGACGATATTGATTGCGATGAACGCCCCGGCGGCGAGGACGACCGCCGGCCATGATTTGAGCGCCCGGCTGCCGATACGCCACACCGCCTGGGCGATGATGGCGATGACCACCGGCTTCAGGCCGTAGAACACCGCGCCCACCGCGCCGGTATCGCCGTGGCGGGCGGCGATCCACGACAGGACGAGCAGCACCAGCGCGCCGGGCAGCACGAACAGCGCGCCGGCCGCGACGCCGCCTAGGATGCCATGCAGCCGCCAGCCGATATAGGTGGCGAGCTGTGTGGCCTCGGGTCCCGGCAGCAGGGTGCAGAAATTGAGGCCGCGCAGGAAACTGCGCTGGTCGATCCATCGCCGATGGTCGACCAGCTCGGTCTGCATGATCGCAATCTGGCCGGCCGGGCCGCCGAAGCTGATGAAGCCGAGCTTCAGCCAGAAACGCAGGGCATCGCGGAAGCTCGGCCGCGACGCGGCGGGGGTGGGAACGTTGCCGTTATCTCGCATGTCGCCTCAGGCCTTTGGCGGCCAGCCGTGGGTTTCCTTCTGGAGCTTGCGGCACCAGCTATGGAGCGCATCGTACATCACCAGACCGTGGCGCAGCATCTCATGATCGTCGGGGAAGTTTTCCGACAGGCCGAGCGACAGAGCAAGCAGTCCCGGCGCCTGCGGCGCCAGTTCCGGGTGGCCGGTATCGGCGCCGCGGACGATCACCGCGAGATGGCGCAGCGCCGGATCGTCGAGGCCGTATTTTTTGAGGAAGGCGTCGAAGCTGCATAGCGGGCCGACATGCGACAGCTCGACATCCGGCACGTCATAGGGCGTCGCCCCGGTGCGTTTGGCCTCGGCCAGCACCTTGTCTGACGGGACGAACAGGAATTCCGGCTGCTTGTCGATAAACCGTACGATCAGCCATGGGCAGGCGATGCGGTCGATCTTCGGGCGTTCGCGGGTGATCCATTTCATGGCTCAGGCTCCTTCCTTTTCTGTGGGTTTGGGCGCAACCGGCCCTTGTAATGCATGAGACGCTCGGGATTGCGCCAAACGGCGCCGCGCAGCATGTCGGCGCCGGCCGTGAACGCCGGCGGGCGGCGAACGTCGAGAATGATCGCCCCGTCCGCCGTTGCGAAGCGCTCGAGAAACGCTTCCGGCGCGATCACCGGAATCTTGGGCGACGCAACGCCCGCCGCACGCCCGGCCGGCGCGCGCCAGCGTTGCGCCACTTTCGTCCAGTCGATATTGCGCATGAACGCCTCGACATAGGCGGGCGTGCGCGCGCCGTAATCCATGTGATAGGCGTGCTCGTACATGTCGAGTGCGAGGATCGGCCGGCCCTCAGCCAGGAATTGCGTATGGTCGGACGCCCGCTGGTTGACGAACCGTTCCTCGCGCGCCGACCAGGCCAGCACCACCCAGCCCGATCCGCCGCCCAGCGCCCGGCCCATGGCCATGAACTCGTCGCGCCACGCGGCGAAGCCGCCGAAATCGCGGGCGATGGCGGCGGCCAAATCGGCGGGCGGGTCGGCGGCGGGACCGAGGCTGTCGAAATAGATTTCGTGCAGCACCGCCGAATTGGCGGCGATCAGCTCCTCGAGCTTGAGGCCGTTCCACGCATAGATCGGCGCGGCGGCGGGATCGAGGCGGGCGAGCTCGCCGCGAATGGCGTTGAGCCGCCGGATCGCGCCGCCATAATTGTTTTCGTAGTGGCTGGCGAGAAGTTTTTCCGACAGGCCGCTGAGCTTGCTCGGCGTAAACGGCAGGGGTTTTATCGCATAGCGCATGGCGGTCTCCTTGCTATAGGGGTGCGCCGCAGCGCATGCGTGCGTTGCGGGCGACGGGGACGGGAATTTCGCGGCGAAGGAGGGGCGCAAGGCGTCGGCCCGCCGGCCGGACGATACCGGCGACGAAGCTGGGCAAATCGCCGAACGGCGACAGCGCGTTAACCAAGACAATCCTCCTCGTGCGAAACGAGAAGACAGCTCTTGGACGCGTGGCCGAACCGACGTTGCGTCTTGGGAATGCCGGGCGTCTGTCGAGCCCGACGGATGGCTATGTAGCAAACCGGGTCGGCTTTTACAAGACCGCCCCTATCGTCTTTCGTTCAGTCGGCGAAATTTATTATCGTACCGCGCCCGGCGGCGAGCGCCCGTTCGTAGACGGCGATTGCGGCGGCGACGTCCTGAAGCGCCGTGCCGGTCGAATCGAAAATCGTGATCTCGTCGGCCGACTCACGACCCGGCTTGCGGCCGGCGACAAGATCGGCAAGCTCGGCATGCACATCGGCGCGCGTCATCACGCCGGCGTCGAGCGCATGATGCAAGTCGCCGATCGTCGCGCACTGGTCGAGCAGATCGACCACCACCTTGCCGGCGGCGAGCAGGGCGGGGTCGAGTTCCTGTTTGTCCGGGGCGTCGGCGCCGACCGCCGCGATGAACGTGCCGGCGGCGACGGCGTCGCGGTTGAGAAATGCCCGGCGCGACGGCGTGCAGGTGACGCACACGTCGCTCTGGCGAATGGCGTCGGCCATATCGGCGGCCGGCGTGACGGGAAAGCCCAGCGCCGCGCTCATGTCGCGGGCAAAGGCCTCCGCCTGCCGGCGGTCTCTGTCATGCGCGAAGGCGCGCGCGAGCGGCAGGACGCAGGCGAGCGCGGCGAGCTGGACGCGGCCTTGCGTGCCGCAGCCGCAGATCGTCGCCGTGGCCGAATCGGGGCGGGCAAGATATTTCGCCGCGACCGCCGTCGCGGCGGCGGTGCGCTGGGCGCTGATCTCGATCGAATCCATGACCGCCAGCGGATAGCCCGTGTCGCCGTCGCACAGCACGATCGTGCCCTGGATCGCGGGCAGGCCGAGGCGCACCGGATTATCGGAGAAATTGCCGTTGGTCTTGGCGGCGAAATAGAGCCGGCCGAGGCGGAGCCCCGCCGCCTTGATGTGAAATCCGCCGTTCGGCGCGTGGATGCCGAGTATGCCGGGCGGCAGCGTTTCGCCAGCCGCGTGGCACGCCAGGGCCCGCTCGACGGCGGCAATGCAGGTTTTGATGTTGAGAAGATCGGCAACGTCGCGGCGGGTCAGCAGCAAAGTGCCGGCGGGCTTAGCTGTAGTCGTTTTCAAAAATGGTTGGGTATTCGCCATGATGCTTCTCCTCGCATGAAACGAGAAGCAGCTCTTGGACGCATGGCCGAACCGACATTGTGTCTTGGGAACGACGGGCGTCTTGGGAATGCCGGGCGTCTGCCGTGCCCGACCGGAAAATATCTAGCAGAAGCCGCCGGCCCGGACAACCCCGGTGCAAAATGCCGCGCTTAGCGCGTCGCGACGACGATTCCGGCCCCGACCATCAGCGTGCCGGCGGTGCGGTTAAGGGTGAGGCGGGCACGACGGCTGCGGATCAGCTTGCGCGCGCGGGCGGCGAGTCCGACATAGGCGATGCTCACCGCCGCCAGTACCACGACGACCACCGCGACGACGATCAGCATATCGCCGGGGGTGATGGCGCGAATGTCGACGAAGGTCGGCAGGAAGGCGGCGTAGAATATAATCGCCTTGGGGTTGCCAAGGGTGAGCACGAAGCCATCGAGTACAGGACGTAGCGGCCGCTGGTTGGCTGGCGCCGGGGCCGCGCCGGCGATATTGGGCAGGTCCGGGTCGGCCCGCCACAGCGTCCAACCGAGCCAGATCAGATAGGCCCCGCCGGCGATCTTCACGATGACGAACAAATCGCCCATCGCTTCGGCGACGGCGGCCATGCCGAAGAGGGCGAGCAGCAGGAGCGCCACGTCGCCGAACAGAACGCCGAGGATAAACATCGTCGCCGGCCCGAAGCCCGAGGCCAGGGCGCGGGCGATCATGGCGAAGACGGCGGGGCCAGGCGTCGCCGCAAGAACGAACACGGCAAGGGCAAGGGCGAGCGTGGTGGCGAGGGTCATGGCGACTGGTGTCTTTTTTGGGGCGGGTCGTCCGACGCTGGGGCGAACTGGGCGGTGCCGCCGTCAGCGATAGCGGACGCGGATGATTTCGTAGGCCTTGGAGCCGCGCGGCGTCGTTACCTCGACGGCGTCGCCGGTCTGCTTGCCGATCAGGGCGCGAGCGAGCGGCGAGGTGACGGACAGGCGACCCTTGTCGATGTCGGCCTCTTCGGCACCGACGATCTGATAGGTCGTTTCCTCGTCGGTGTCCTCGTCGGCCAGTGTTACCTTGGCGCCGAACTTGATGATCTTGCCCGACAGCTTGCTAAGGCTGCTTCAGCTCGGTTTCGAGCCGATGCAGGCCGTCCATCGTCATCGGTATCTTTTCCATAGCAACAACCTTTACTTCCCGGGAGGCGGGCTCCAGCCTCCTCCCGACAGCCTATTTCTATTGCGGCCTGGGAATCTAAAACGACGATTTAAAATACGACTGGAGCGGAGCGACTTCAAGACTGCCGGCGCGCAGCGCGTTAATGGCTTCAACCGACGCTTTGGCGCCCGCCACCGTGGTATAATAGGGAATATTTCCTAAAAGTGCGGCCTGCCGGAGGCTGAACGAATCGGACATGGCCTGGGCGCCCTCGGTCGTGTTGAACACGAGATGAACCTTGCCGTTCTTCATCTCATCAACAATATGCGGCCGGCCCTCGAGCACCTTGTTGATCAGCTCGACATTGAGCCCCGCTTCCTTGAAGAACGCCGCCGTGCCGCGCGAGGCAAGCAGCCGGAAGCCCATCTCGACCAGTCGCCGGGCCGGCTCGACCATCGTCGCCTTGTCGCGATCCTTGACCGAGATGAACACCGTGCCGGTGAGCGGCAGGTTGCAATTGCTGCCGAGCTGCGATTTGGCGAAGGCGTCTCGCCGGCCATGATCCGGGCCGCGATCTTGGCGATCGGCACGCCGGTCGCCTTGGCGACGAAGGGCACGGTGCGCGAGGCGCGCGGGTTGACCTCGAGGATATAGACCGTGCGGTCCTTGACAGCGACCTGGGCGTTCATCAGGCCGACAACGCCGAGCGCCTTGGCGAGCTTCTCGGTCTGGGCGGCGATGTCGTCGATCACCGCCTGGGGCAGCGAATAGGGCGGCAGCGAACACGCCGAATCGCCGGAATGGATGCCGGCTTCCTCGATATGCTCCATGATGCCGGCGACGAAAACGGTTTCCTTGTCGGCGACCGCGTCGACATCGACCTCGATCGCGTCCTGAAGATATGAGTCGATCAGCACCGGATTCTTGCCCGACACGCGCGCCGCCTCGGACATGAAGGTGCGCAGCGCCTCGGGCGTGTGGACGATCTTCATCGCCCGGCCGCCAAGCACATAGGACGGGCGCAGGAGCACGGGATAGCCGATCGTCGCCGCCGCGCGCTCGGCCGCGGCGAGCGAAAAGGCCGTGCCGCTTGCCGGCTGGCGAAGCTTCAGGCGGTCAAGCAGCTTCTGGAAGCGTTCGCGATCCTCGGCCAGGTCGATGGCGTCGTGCGATGTGCCGAGAATCGGGATGCCGGCGGCGTCGAGCGCGCCGGCGAGCTTGAGCGGCGTCTGGCCACCGAACTGGACGATGACGCCGAGAACCCGCCCGTTGGTCTGCTCGCGGCGCACGATCTCGATCACGTCCTCGGCGGTCAGCGGCTCGAAATAGAGGCGATCGGAGGTGTCGTAATCGGTCGATACCGTCTCGGGGTTGCAGTTGATCATGATTGTCT
>JACQAF010000293.1 GCA_016195145.1 Rhodospirillales bacterium | reverse complement strand
CAGCGCCGATGCCATTCCCCCTTTGGCATCCAGCGCCTTGTCGTTGTGATCCATGACATAAACGCGCAATTCGCCCGGTTTGACGACCAGTTCGAGGTGCATATTGCCCACGCTCGCCATCTCGCCGCCATGGGGCGACGGGTCCGCATGGCCATGCTGCGCCGCCCATACAGCCGGGGATGTCATGAAAATCATCATGAAAATCGCTAAGATACGAACGTTCATGGTTTCTCCTTTTTCTTTCTCAACCGTCCGGGATCGGTATGCGGATCAGAAGGCGATGGCCGGCTTGCCCGATTCCCGCTCCGCCAGATGGCGCTGCAACGGCTTTTCGCCGAACAGGCGGAAGAGGATCGGCGTGATAACCGTATCGAGGGTGGTGGCCGTGATCAGGCCGCCGAAGATGACCACCGCGACGGGGTGCAATATCTCCCGTCCCGGCTGGTCGGCGTTGTAGAGCAACGGAATCATGGCGAAGCCAGCGCATAGCGCGGTCATCAGGACCGGCGACAGGCGTTCCTGGCTGCCGCGGATGATCAGGCTCTTGCCGAATGTCTCGCCCTCATAGACGGCGAGATTGAGATAATGGCTGACCTTGAGGATGCCGTTGCGGGTGGTGATGCCCATCAAGGTGATGAAGCCGACCATGCTCGGCACCGACAATGTCTGGCCCGCGATCCACAGCGCGGCGACGCCGCCGATCAGCGCCAGCGGAACGTTGCCCATGATGATCAGCGTGAGCGCGGTCGAACGATAGCGGCTGTACAGCACGACGAAAATCAGCGACAGCGAGATCAGCGACAGGGCGCTGATCAGAAGCGCGGCTTCTTCTTGCGCCTGAAAGGTTCCTTCGAGGCTGACCGAGTATCCCGTCGGCAGCGGCGTGCGCGCGATTTCATCGCGAATCGCGCTGACGACGTTGCCGCGATCGGCGGCGCCGTCGCTGTTGGCCATAACGACGATACGCCGACGGCTGTTCTCGCGCAGAATCTGGTTCGGCCCGTCGGTGCTTTCAATCGCCGCGAACGAGGTGAGCGGGACACGCCCGGTCGGCGTCTCGACCCACAGGCCCTGCAGGCCGCCAAGCGTCCGGTCGGTGTCGCTGAGCCGCAGGACGACGTTGAAGCGTCGGGTGCCGTCGACCACCTCGGAGACAACCCGTCCGTTGGCTAGGCTCTGCAACGCGTCGGTCACCGTCCCCGGCGTCGCCCCGAACAGGGCCGCCCGCCGGTAATCGACCCGCGCCTGGAGCTGCGGGATCCGCACCTGCTTCTCGATCGACAGATCGGTGATGCCGGGAATCCGGGCGAGTTTTTCCTGGAACGTGCCGGCAAGGCCGCGCAAGGTATCTAAATCGTCGCCGAAGATTTTAAGGGCGATCTCCGCCCGCACGCCCGACAGCATGTGGTCGAGGCGGTGCGAAATCGGCTGGCCGACATTGAGGCTGACCGGCAGGATAGCCAGGCGGTAGCGGATGTCGCGCAGGATTTCGTCGCGCGAACGTTCCGAATGGCGAAGGCTGACCTCAAGTTCGCCGTTATGGATGCCTTCGGCGTGTTCGTCGAGTTCGGCGCGCCCGGTCCGCCGGCCGACCGACACAACCTCCGGCACCTGCATGACAAGACGCTCGGCAAGGGTCCCGACCCGGTTCGATTCGGCGAGCGAAATGCCCGGCTCGGACGCGACGATGATGGTCAGCGTTCCCTCGTTGAACGGCGGCAGAAAAGAGCGCGGCAGAAGCAGGAGCGACGTCATGGCGATGGCCACGGAGACAACGGCGGTGGTCAGGATCGGCCGCGGATGATCGAGCGCCCAGTCGACGACGCGGCCATTGATCCCCTTCAGCCAGCGGACGAGAAAGCCGTCATGCTGGTCGAGGCGCTTCATGCGCGGCAGCAGGATGTAGCACAGCACCGGCGTCACCGTGATCGAGGTGACGAGGCTGGCGAGGATCGAGACGATATAGGCGATGCCGAGCGGCGCGAATAGCCGCCCCTCGATGCCCGACAGGGCGAAGAGCGGAATGAACACCATGATCACGATGGCCGTGGCGTAGACGATGCCCGAGCGGACCTCTTGCGAGGCGCCCGCCACCACCTTGAGCACGCTCAACGGGTTGCCACGCTCGCGGTTCTGACGCAGCCGGCGCAGGATGTTTTCGACGTCGACCACCGCGTCGTCGACCAGTTCGCCGATGGCGATGGCGAGGCCGCCGAGCGTCATCGTGTTGATCGACAGGCCCATCGCCTCGAACACCAGGACGGTGATTAGTATCGAGATCGGAATCGCGGTCAGCGAGATCAGCGTCGTGCGCGTGCTGAGCAGGAACAGGAACAGGATGATAGCGACGACGACCACCGCCTCCATCAGGACGGATTTGACGTTGGCGACCGAGGTCTCGATGAAATCCGCCTGGCGGACCAGGATATTGTCGATCTTTATCCCCGGCGGCGCGCCGCCCGCCAGCTCGGCCAGCGCCGCCTCGACGGCGCGGGTGACGACCACCGTATCGGCGTTCGGCTGCTTCTGGACCGAGATGATCACCGCCGGTTTGCTCATGAAACCCGCGTCGCCGCGCTTGACCCGCGGCGCAAAATCGACGAGCGCGACCTGTCGCAGCTCGATCGGCTGCCGATTGAAAACCCCGACGACCATGCGCTTCAGATCCTCGATCTGGGTCGTGCGGCCGATATTGCGGATCAGGAACTCGCGCGCCTGCTGATCGATAAAGCCGCCGCCCGTATTGGCGCCGAAGCCGCGCAACGCGTTCTCGATATCCTCGACCTTGATGTCGAGCCGCCGCAGCGCCACCGGATCGGGCTTGACCCGGTATTCGCGTACCTCGCCGCCGATCGGAATGACCTGGCTGACGCCGGGGATGGTCAGCAGCCGCGGCCGCATGACCCAGTCGGCGAATTCGCGCATCGCCATCGGGTTGACCCCGTCGCCGCTCAGCGCGATCAGCATGATCTCGCCCATGATCGAGGAAATCGGGCCGATGGTCGGGTTCATATTGGCCGGCAGGCGCGCGCGGACCAGCGCCAGCCGTTCCATCACCAGCTGGCGGGCGATGTAGATATTGGTGTTCCAGCCGAATTCGACGAAGACAATCGACAGGCCGATCGCCGAAACGCTGCGCACCCGCATCACGCCCGGCATGCCGTTCATCATCGTCTCGATATGGAAAGAGACGAGAATCTCAACCTCTTCGGGCGCGAGCCCCTCGGCTTCGGTCATGATGGTGACCGTCGGCCGATTGAGATCGGGGAAAACGTCGATCGGCAGCTTGCGCAGCGTCAACGCGCCGAAGATCACCAGAATGCTTGCCGCCGCCAGGACGAAAAGGCGGTTGCGCAGGCTGGCGTTGACGAGAAAAGCGAACATCGGCGGCTATGCCGCCCGCACAAGACGGCCGGCGGCGCGCCGGATGTCCGCGCCGCGTCGGCGATCCGGGGAAAGAGCGCGCATCATGGCGTCACCCCTTGCTGGCGGGGTCGCCGCCCACGGGCGCCTTGGCGTCAACGTCAACGCTGGCGTCGGCGCGGAAGCGTTGCGCCCAGGCGTGCAGAGAATTGCCGGTGCTCTCGGCCAATTGGGCGACTTGCGTGCGCCCGGCATCGACCAGCGCCGCCGCCATTGCCGGCAATTGCGTGAGGCCGGACTCGCCATTGCCGGCCGCCGCCGGCAGCGCCTGAACGGTCAGCATCGAGCCCTGCCGGCGGAATAGCGGCGGCAGGGTCACGCCCGCCGCCTCGCAGACGATCTCGCTCGAACCGGGCGCCTGATTGCGCAGGATGAAGCGCTTGCCTTCGCCGACGATCTCGGTTTCGACGATACGATCGAGATCGCGCACGACATCGCGCCAGTCGAGCCGCTGACCCGCCACCGCCAGCCGATCCTCCATCTCCTTGCGCACCACCATGGCGAGGAAGGAGCAGAACAGATGACCGCGAATCGCGGCATCGTTCGAATAATAGACTGGCTGCGATTCGAGGACGATCTTTGCGCTTTTGAATACGTCCTCGACCCGCCCGATCTGCCGATAGCGCAGGGCCACCTCGTGGAACGGCAGCTTCGAATTGGTTTCCAGGACATAGAAACCGTCGTATTTCGCCTCTTCGGTGATGCGCGCGTCGTCGATGCGCAGCGCGCCGTTGGCGCCGCCGATAAGATAGCGTCGATAGGCCGGGTTTTCGGCCAGCGACCTGTCTTCGAGGCGGAAGGTGTCCTTGAGGGTTTCGACAACCGCCGCCCGCCCAGCGGCGTCCTGGCGCGCCTGCTCGGGGCTGAAGCACGCGACGTAGCGATGGCCCTTGCGTCTGCCCTTGCGCTCGCGCGGGCGCAGCGTCACTTCCTTGACCCTGATCTCGCTGACGCCACCCTGGATGAGCGAGATCTTGATCGGAATCATCGGACGATCGTCGGCGAAGACAATCTCGTCGAATTTCTCGTCGGCGCGGTCGCGCATGCCGACGATATATTCAATTCCCCGTTTTTCGAGTGCGGCGACCGTTTCGTCGGACACCATCTTCGCGTCGGCGACGACGCAAACCCGGTTGATCGAAAACCGCGAACGTAGACGTTCGATGACCGGCGGCAGGGATTCGGCCGTCATCGCAGCGCCCGGCCAGGTTTCGGAGCAGATCGGCCGTCCCTTGCCATCGAGCACCACGCCCACCACCATCTGGTGCAGGCTCGGCCGGTCGCCGGAATTTGTCGCCCTGTCACCCGCGCCGTTCTTGCCGTTATCCTTGCCGTCGCCGTCGCCGTTGCCCGGGAACACCAGCGACGGGGCGTTGAAGAACACCAGATCGAGATCGCCGGACGGATCGCGGCGACGGGCGAATAGTTCCTCCTCGACCAGATCCTTGTTGGTCCGTGGGGCTAAGGTCCGCCCCTCCTGGTCGGGGATCTCTTCGCCGAGCCATGCCATGGCGTCGCGGAAATGCCGGAGTTCGAGGTCCTTGCCGTCCTCGATGCGATAGGATTCGAGCCATTTCTCGCAGCTCCGGTCAGCGCCGGGATCGAACAGCCGGTGCAGCACGGTGGCGAAGACCGCCCGCTCGACCGGAAACTCGAAGCGCCTGGGCGCCGCCAGCTCGTCGATCACCGCCGCGCATTCGGTCTCGCGCCATAGATGGTCGAAAACCAGCGGCGGGCCGATGCGCAATGTCTCGACGGTTTCGAGGTTGGCGGCGCGCGACGCCGAAAGGACCAATGTCGTCTCGCTGAACCGAGCGCCGGAAAGCAGCAGGCGGTCGACCTTGCCGCGGCGGGCGACATAGATCAGCCACAGCGCTAGAAATCCGACGGCGAAGACCGCGATCTCGATCCATATCCGGGCTTGCGCCGCGCCGGCGTCGACCGGCGGCGGAATGACCAGCGTGGTCACCAGCAGGTCGCTGAGGCCGCCGGCGGAAATGGAGAAAACCAGATCGTAGCGACCGGACGGGCGCGTCCATTCGGGAATCGAATACACCCCCTCGGCCACTTCCTGGGTCGGCGTCGTGACATCGCCATCGATCAACTCGACCGCCCCGCCGACCACCGGATCGTTGCCGATATAGCGGTCGAGATAGACGATCAGCCGCCGCTCCGCGGCGACGGCGACCAGCTCGAAATTCTCGGAACTCGCCTCGGCGCGCGGCGCGACCGAGCTTGGAATGGCCGACATTGCATTCTCGTGGCCGTGGCCTTCATGGGCGCGCAACGGCGACCCCGTCGCGAGACCGATGGTCAGCGCCAACGCCGCCGCTCCGACCCATCGCCAGACAACGCAGTCAGCCGCGAAGCGCCCGATCATGTCGTGGGTAGCGCACATCCGGATCGGCCTACCTGACCTGGTTCAGCAGGGCGGCCCCGCGCGTGACGATTCGCTTATCGACGGCAATTCCGGCAAGAATCAGCGTCGTGTTCTCGTCGAGCGGCTGGATGCGCACCGGACGCGGCACGAAACGCTCGGCCGAAATCTGCTCCCAGACCCGCATTTCGCTGTCGCCAGCGCGCACCACGCTTTCCTGCGGCACGATGATGCCGTTGCGTCGCTCGGTCGTCTGCACGATGACCGTCACCGGCTTGCCGATCGCCAGGTCGCGCGACGGATTGCTGACCCGGAACAGCAGCAGCGTCGCCTGCTGTTGAAGCAACGGCCCGCGACCGAGAAATTCGAGGCGCAGAGCCGTCCCTTCCGGCGTCAGCGCCGTGGCCGCCGTCACGCGGTCGGCGACCGCCGGATCGATCGCAGTCGCCTGCACCCAGAGCCGATCGGGATCGACGATTTCGAAGACGATTTCCCGCGCCTCGACGATCTGGCCGGTGACGACGTTGGCCACCGAAATTACGCCCGAGGTCGAAGCGCGCAGCGACAGCCGGTTCAGGAGCGTCCGGCCGATGACCGTGTAGCGCTTGCGCAGATTTTCAAGCTCGATTTCCGCCGCGCGCAGCTTGCCTTCGCGGAACGGCACCCAGAAGAACGACTTCAGGCGCGCGATGCGCAACTCCACCTGGTAGATATCGCTGGCAAGCTCGGTGACCTGTGCGTTGACCGTGCTGCGCTCAAGGCTGCTGACCGATGGCGTCAGATAGGCGAGGATCTGGCCCTTGCTCACCTTCGTGCCAAGATAGGGCAACCCCTCCTCGGTCGGTTCGATGCGGCCGCGCTGGCTCGATTGCACCTGGCCGCTGCCGTTCGGATCGGCGACGATCTGGCCGACGAGCTGAACCGTGACCGGAACCTCGGTCTCGCCGGTCAGCGTGTTGCGGATCGTCAGCAGGCGCTGCGCCGGCTTGGGGACGAAAAAGCTGCCATCCGACAAGCGCCGCGGGCTGTCGGGCACGAAGCCGCTTTCGGGCGCCATTGGCAAGGTCGGCAATGTGCCAGCCGCCGCGCGGGCAGGCGCCGCGCGGGCAGGCTCAGGCGCGGTCGGCTCAGGTGTCGCAGATTCGATTGCGACCGGTGCGGGCGTTTCCGCCGTCGTCGATTTCGCCGAGGAAGATTCGCCGGACGGCGGCGCGACGATCGCAGGTATCGTGCTCTCCACTGCCGGCGCTTTATCCGCCGTCGCGCGCGCGCGGTCGTCGGCCTGCACGTCAGGGATCGCGTGACCGCCATCTGCATACGCAGCGACGCCCATCCATGACGCCGCCACTAGCATCGCGATAACGAAA
This sequence comes from Rhodospirillales bacterium, assembly GCA_016195145.1. Taxonomy (GTDB): domain Bacteria; phylum Pseudomonadota; class Alphaproteobacteria; order CACIAM-22H2; family CACIAM-22H2; genus JACQAF01. The sequence continues at coordinate 4,097 of JACQAF010000293.1, read as the reverse complement.
AACGGCCAGAATTTCCGGATTGCCACCGAAGCCCCTCGTGGCGCGTTTTTTATCGGCGCCGTAACATTTCAGAGTTGCACATCATCCCACAGAGAACACCACGCGGTCAACGCAACCGTCGCAGTTAATCCATTGAGAAGTCAGGATCATGAGCGGTTTTGTACAGTTTAGCCGCCGATTTGATCGCCAATTAAGGATGTCTCCCAAAGGAAGGTTGCAATGCCCATAATTGGAAGGTTTTGCCGATGCCCGGAAAACGCAGCCCCGATCAAGGCCCTTTATACTTGACACCCTGCCTCAGGGTCCTATTCTCGGCCGTAATGACGTTCCCCGACATGATGAGGCTGACATGAACCCGACTCTCGTGGCAGCAGCGGTGGTAGCCGGCGTATTCGTCGGCACATTCACGGCCGAGATGGTCATTCAGCTCTCGACCCAGGTCACCTCGGATTACATTTTCGAGATTTTCGGGAACTATTTGTGGACGACGCCCGATCTGCCGCCGCTGCCCGATTTCTCGGCCGACATCGAATTCGACGATCAGGCGTAAGCGCCGACTGGCGACCAGCCAACCCGCGAACAGGCGATCGCGATTGGGCTAACGGCCTCTGCGCCAATGACCCTTGGGCTAACGGGCTGAGCGCGAGAGCGTCTTCGTCGCTTCGGCTTTCGCCGGGGCTTTCACCGGCTTCTCGTTCGCCGCAGGACTCTCGGCTTCGCGTGCTGCACGCTCGCGCTTGCCGTGGCCCCTGATCGCCCGCAGCAATGCGTCGTGCTCCTCGGTCAGCGGCGCATCGGCCGGAGAGAGGGAAAACTCGGCGCGCGGCAACGGCAGGACGTTGATCTTAAGTTTCTCGACCCGGTATTCGCCGATTTCGGCCGCCTCCAGCAAGGCATAGACGATCGAGCGTTGCAGCTTTGACACCAGGCCGGGCTCGCGACGGGCAAAATCATCGAGGCGTTCCTCGACATATTCCCGGTCGGCTTCCGACAGCTCGCGGGCAATCTCGAACATCACCTCGACTTCCGGGATCAGGCCGACGACGGTGCTGACCTCCCGGAGGTCGTAGCCGGCGTCGCCGACCAGCGACCAGAATTCCGAGGCATCCTTGCCCCGCAGGCTTTTGACGAAGCCGGACGGCGTCGGCGGCGTCACGGCCGTGCCGGCATCGGTGACGCTGTCGGTAAGGTAGCTCCACGCCGTCGCCAGCGTATTGACGATCGATGCGATCATGCCCGGCTGGGGCTCGGCGGCAGCATCGACTGCTGGAGCCGGCAGCCCTTGTGCGACAAGCGGTCCGGTCTGGTAAAAAAACAGCGACGCGGCGAACGCCATCGCGAAAATCTTCGCCTTGCGCAGGCGGGCGGGCTTTTGATGAACCACTCTTCGCTCCCTTAATTCCCGGCGGCCCGGCGGTCCCGGCTCCCGGAATTTCCTGCGATCTACTTCACGAAGCGTTGAAGCGTCAGAACCTTGCGGCGTTCCGTGGCGCGCATTTCCGGCGTCATGACGATCAACCCCAGATTTTCAAGATACCCGCCGGGACCGATTGCCTGCTCGCTCATCAGGTCCGACATGAATTCACGCAAGCCCCGAACGATACCGACCCCTTGCGCGTTCCGCATATGCGCGCGCTTGACGTAATAGTACAGCCGGCGCGTCATCGGATATTTCTCGGTCTCGATATTGGCGAGCGTCGGCAGCACGCCCCTGACCGGCAGATGCTCAAGCCGGGCCTGGTGCTCGCTATACGCGCTCTCCGGCATGATCGCCACCGCCCCCGGCGGCGCATCGATCAGCCTCTGGATCATGGGCTTGATATAGGGTTCGGGAATCTCCTCGAACCGCCCGTCCTCGCGCGGCTCCGTGCATTGGCCGACCCGCTCGGCGGCCGAGAAAATGACGCGGATTTCCTTGAACCCCCGGCATCCGCCCTCCATGAAGCGATCATTGAACCGGTCGCGGGTGCCGGATTTTATGCCCGGCGCAAGAACCAGAATGTCCAGATCGGGCAAGTTGGGATTGACATCGCTCCACTTCTTGTAGGGATTGGGGATGAAATCCCCGTCCCGCGGAATTTCCTTGGCCACCGCCAGATACATGTCCCGCAGCGTGACGTTGAACACCGGATCGCCCTTTTCGACCGCGGCGACGACGGCGCCGAAGCCGATAATCAGCTCGATGATGTCGATAACGCCATTCTCCTGGCACACGTCGAATTCGTGCTTCGACATGCGGCGCGACGCGGCGACGATATCGGCGAACTTGACGCCGACTCCGGCGCAGAAATGCTTGAAGCCGTCGCCCGTGCCGCCGGGATCGGAAACGGCCGGTTTCAGGCCCCAGGTGCGCGCAAAGCGCTGGGTGACGGCCTCGGTAAATTCCTTCATGCTCGACGAACCGACGATCATCACCTCGTTACGATAGGTGATGCTCTGGCTCGGCAAAACCGGCATCACCCGGTCCGGATCGGACGCCGGGGCCGGGGCGATGGCCGGGGGTTTCTGTTGCGCCGCAACTGGCATTGCCAGCGCCGCTGCAAGGACTCCTGCCGCGATCAGTCCGGTTTTGCGCATCCCCCCGTTTTCCTTCCGCCTGTTTAACCGGGCCGTCGCCGCAAACGACCCGGCAATTGCCCGTTTGGCTTGGTTTCCGAAGATATACGCGCCGCCGCCATCGCGCAAGCAAAGCGCGCCGCCACTGCGCCGGACCGGGCGCAGGTGGAACGCCGGCTGCAGTCCGTCAAGGCGCTGATCGAGGGCTCGTCGGCAGCGCGCCAGATCGAGGCGAGCGGCAACGCCGAGGCGGGCGCCCAGCGCATCAAGGCGCGCCAACTCGTGCGGCACGCGGAGGACGCGCACGCTGCCGGCGATTACCGCTCCGCGGCGAGCCTGCTCGATGACGCCGCGCGCCAGATGTTCGAGGGCGCGCGCATGGCGGCCGGCGAGCGTGCCAAGGGCGACAATCTCGGCGGCGAAGTCGAAACGCGCATCGAGGCGGCGCGTGCGCTGCTCGCGGCGCAAAAGAGGATCGGCGCCGAGAAGTGGGCAGCGGGCAGCTCCGAGGCGGCGCGGCAGATCGAACAATTGCTCGATCAGGCGCGCGCGCACGCCGCGGAACGCCGCTACGCCGAGGCGCAGCCGCTCGCCCAGCAGGCGTACTTTCTCGCCAAGGCCTCGATCGGCTCGATGCGCGGCGGCGACACGCTGGTGCGATCGCTCTCCTTCGCCAGCAGGGAGGAGCCTCGTGCGGCTCGCGCTCGCCCTGTTGCTTGCGATCTGCACCGTGGCCGCGGCGCAAAGCGGCAAGCCGCCGCCGCGCTTCGAGCGCAACTGGGATTCGCTTGCCAAGGACGGCGTGCACGACCCGCGCAGTCCGGCAATGCGGCAGTTGCAGGAGCCGCGCGAGGCGCTCTCCGCGCTGCCTGCCGACAGCGCGGGCAACCAGGTGCGCTGGGTCGATGCGTTGCGCGACGGCAGCATCAATCCGCGCTCCAGCCTTCGCCCCGAGGCAGAGGTTCGGCTGCTCGAGACGGACATCTACATGAGCCGTTACGGTTCCGTGCCGGCGGTGCGCTTTCCGCACCGCGAGCACACTCTGTGGCTCGATTGCAGTAACTGCCACGAGAAGCTGTTCAAATCCAAGGTGGGCGCGAACGAGATCTCGATGCTGCGCATCTTGCAGGGTGAGCAATGCGGGCAGTGCCACGGGGCGGTCGCGTTCCCATTGACCGAATGCGCGCGCTGTCATAATACGCCGCGCACGCCGGCCAAGCCGCGTCAGGCGATGGAGTCGGCGCGCTGACGCGCCCGTGCAATCATGGCCGCGCCGCGCGTTCCGCGAGTCTCGCTGATACTGCTTGCCGTGCTCGCGCTCGCCGTGCCCGAGGCGCGCAGCGAGTACGGCGACGTCGTGCTCAACCGCTATTCGGGCAAGGGCGGCATGCGGCCGGTGGTGTTTCCGCATTGGTTCCACCGCATCCGCTTCGCCTGCAAGGTGTGCCACGCCGATCTCGGCTTCAAGTTCAAAGCGGGCGGCAACGAGATCAATATGCTCAAAATCATTGACGGCCAATACTGCGGCGCCTGTCACAACG
>JACQAF010000009.1 GCA_016195145.1 Rhodospirillales bacterium | reverse complement strand
GGTGCACGCCGAATTGAAGGGGCTGGAAAAATTCGCCGCCAATGGTGGGTGGCTGGCCGGCGACAGGATCAGCGCCGCCGACGTCGCCGCATATCCCTTCGTCGAAGTGTTGCTGCGCGCGGCCGGCAAGGACGCGGTCAAGCCGCTCGATCTCGGCTTCCTGCCCTTCGCCAAGACCTATCCGGGTATCGAGGCGTGGCGGCAGCGCATCCAGGCCTTGCCCGGCTACGAGAAGACTTATCCGCCGCACTGGCGCTGAGGGCAGCACCAGCGACGCGCGACAGCAGTCGCAGACGCTCCGTCCGGCTATCGCCCGGCCGCCTGCAACGCCGTCATGATCAACGCGATCGCGGCGAAGGCCATGAACCCGGCCGCGCCGCGATTGACCGCGACGACGTAGCGTTCCGTCGCTAGAACCGCGCGGATGACGCCGGCGAACATCACATATAGCAACACCACCGTCGTTTTGACCATTACCTGGCTGATGACCAGGACGGTCAGTTGCCGGAAGATCGGCAGAGCCGGGTCGACGAACTGCGGAATGAAGAACAAATAGAAAATAACAATGCCCGGATTGGCCAGGCCGACCAGATAGGCCTGGATCGCCGTCCGCCGGCGCAGGGCCGCACCATTATCGAACGATGCGGCAACCTCGGCGCTGCGCCATTGCTGATAAGCGAGAAAAAGCAGATAGGCTGCCCCCGTCCATCGGATAACCTGAAAGGCGAACGGATAGGCAGCCAGTAGCGCACCGACTCCGATCAACACCAGCAGGCCGTATGTCACCGATGCGCCGATCAGGCCGGCGACCATCGGCAGCATCGACAGCGTGCCCCAGCGCAGGGTCTGCGACACAGTGAAGAAGATGCTCGGCCCCGGCGCCGCAGCAGCAGCAACGCCGGTTATCAGAAACAGTCCGTACAAACTCCAATTCATCCTACCCCTCATCAGTGCGCGAACCTGCCCGGCAGATCCAGGCGTCTCCTGAATTCCAGCCCCTGGGACGCATGGTTGCGGTCGTCGTAATCGAGACGCTCGAAACCTCAATCGCCGGCCGCCTGGTGCGTCGTCACAGACGCGCCCGCCATCTTGCTCCCGGACCACGCCAAGCAGCAATGCCCAGACCCTATCTGGCAGCCTCCAGGGACGTCTGAAAGAGCGCCCATTGAATTGACGGCCTGAATCGACGCAAGCTAGCGACCGCCGCCGTTGGCCGATTATGGTGATTCCATCGTTTCAGCAAGGCTGCCGAATATCATGAGTACAAGAATGACCGCGCGACCGCAACCATCCACCCCAAGCTTCGCTGAACTGTTCACGCCGAAGCTGGTGACGATCTTGCAAGAGGGTTACACCCTCGCGAATTTTCGGTCGGACGCTGTTGCGGGCCTTACGGTCGCCATTATCGCCCTGCCGCTTTCGATGGCCATCGCCATCGCGTCCGGCGCCTCGCCCGCGCAGGGCCTCTACACCGCCATCGTCGGCGGTTTCTTGGTCTCGGCGCTGGGCGGCAGCCGGTTCCAAATCGGCGGACCGGCAGGCGCGTTTATTGTGCTGGTGGCGGCGACCGTGCGGACGCACGGCATGGACGGGCTCGTTCTCGCCACCATGCTTGCCGGCGTCATCCTGGTCGCGGTCGGATTTCTCCGGCTTGGCACCTACATTAAGTTCATTCCGTATCCGGTGACGGTCGGATTCACCGCCGGCATCGCGGTCATCATCTTCGCCAGCCAGATCAAGGAATTGCTCGGGCTGACCTCGGCCGGGCCAGAGCCCGGACCGTTGCTCGAGAAACTGCCCGCCCTCTGGAACGATCTGTCGTTGCTCAACCCATCGACGGTAGGGCTTTCCCTGGCGACGATCGTCGCGATCGCCGGCATTAAGAAGGCTCGTCCTCGCTGGCCGAACATGCTGATTGGCGTGGCGGGGGCCACAGCGGCGGTGGCGCTCTTCGATCTTCCCGTCGAGACGATCGGAACGAAATTCGACGGCATCCCCGGCGCGTTGCGGATGCCTGCGCTGCCCGATATCACGCTGGCAAAAATCCAGGCGGTATTGCCAAGCGCCGTCGCGTTCGCCCTGCTCGGTTCGATCGAATCCCTGCTTTCCGCGGTGGTGGCCGACGGCATGACCGGGCGGCGCCATCGCTCGAACTGTGAATTGGTGGCTCAGGGGGTCGCCAACATCGCCTCGGGGCTGTTCGGCGGGATCTGCGTTACCGGGACAATCGCCCGGACCGCGGCGAACGTCCGGGCAAGCGCCCATGGACCCATCGCGGGCATGCTCCATGCGGCATTCCTGCTGCTGTTCATTCTGATCGCCGCGCCGCTGGCGCGTTTCATTCCCCTGGCCAGCCTGGCGGGCGTTCTGGCGGTCGTTGCGTGGAACATGGTCGAGAAACATGCTTTCGCCACGCTATTGCGGACCTCGCGCAGCGACGCGGTCGTGCTGATGGCGACCTTCCTGCTGACGATCTTCCGCGACTTGACCGAGGCCATCGTTGTCGGCTTCGCGCTCGGCTCGGTTTTATTTATCCACCGGATGTCGAAGGTCACCGCGATAGAGACGCACTCGCCTCTGGTGGCGGAGGACAAGGCCGATAACGCCAACGGCGACCGCGAGCCATATGACGAGCGGGCCGCCACGGATCCAAACGTGGTCGTTTACCGGATATCCGGCGCGTTCTTCTTCGGCGCGGCGGCTTCGATAGGTTCGGTGCTCGACCGTATCGCGGACACCCATCGCGCGCTGATCATCGACTTTTCCGCCGTGCCGTTCGTCGATTCCACCGCCGCGAACACGATCGAGGGACTAGCGCACAAGGCCAAACGCCGCGGCGTCGTGGTGGTGCTCACGGGTACGTCTGATAACGTCCGCCGGGAGCTTCTGGCTCATGGCGTGAAGCCTCCGCTCCTGAGCTATAAACGGTCGATCGAAGATGCGCTCGTCAAGGTGCGAGGACTGACGGCCTGAAAAATGCGCCCGCCCGTTGCGCCGGCGACCCAGACATGCCCGGCCGGTCAACGGACATTGCTCATTGGCAGCGCGCAGGGGTGCTTACGTTATCAATCCAGCCACGCCCGGCATGGAGTCTCCGCAGGAAGACTATCGGACCATAGAATCCGTCCCCCTAGGTAGACATAGCGATGACGAATGCGGTGCTTACGACGCGCCGGTCGAAGAAGATTGGCTGCCGGAGAATCATGCGCCGACACTCCTGATGATCGGAGCCGGACGACGCCATATCACCCAGAGCCGCGCCCTTTCTCGGAAGCCGCCTCGCGCATAGAGGGCGGCGGCGGGGTTGTCGGGGAATACGTGAAGGAACGGCACCTCTCTCCGGTCGAACGCCTTCTGCATCAAGTGCTGGGTGAGGGTGCGGCCTAGACCGCACCCGCGCGCATCTGGATGGACGCAAATCCCGCTCAACTCGACATAGCCGGGGAGCCGGAACCGTTCGCCCGCCATAGCAATCAGGCGGCCGTTCACTGATTCTCGAACGCCGACGTAATTGCCAAGAAGCATCGTGCGCGCCGAGAAGGGGCCCGGCTTCGCCGCCTCGGCCAAAGCGAGCATGTCTGACGCAGCATCGATCGTGAGTGGGTCGATCGAGATTCCATGTGCGTTTCCGCTACTAGGGCCTGGCGCGTCGGCAATCATCTGGATAATCGGCCGAGCGCTCAGTGTCTCCCAGCCGGGAGGCGCGGGCTCCTCGCGCGGGCGAAAGAGACGCGCCTCGATCTCGGGCCCCAGACTCTCTGCGAGATCGGCGTAGGCGCGTGCCGTCGGCGCCGCCACTGCGGAAAACGGAGCCATATCGCGCGGGTAGTGCCGCGCAAAACCGCTTCCTAGCGCGATCGATGCGTGCATGGTTGTCAGGGCCGTCCAGACAACATTGTCGAGGGGGTGATCTTCGCCGCCGCCCATCGCCACTCTCTCTTGAACTCGATATCGTCTTGGCAACGTAGTGGTACCCTCCAAGCGTCCTTGAGGCTCGCCGGATTCGGACTCCGTCCTCTGGCAACAGATGGTAAGAGGAAAGCAAAGGATGTTGGACCACGACGAATGCGAGAGAGCGCGGATCGCGCGAGAGCCGGCCTATGACGGGCGGTTCTTCACCGGCGTGCGGACCACGGGTATATACTGTCGCCCGGTCTGCCCCGTGCGTCCGGCGCGCGCCGAGAACGTCCGATTCTTCCCCAGTGCGGCGGCAGCAGAGACGGCTGGGTTTCGGCCGTGCTTGCGGTGCCGACCAGAGACTGCGCCGTTCTGCGCCGCGTGGAAGGGCAGTCGTGCGACGGTCGATCGAGCCGCCCGGCTGATCGTGCGGGACGGCGCGCTTGATGGTGAGAACACCTCGGTAGAAACTTTGGCCGAGCGCGTCGGAGTTGGCGCGCGCCATCTCACGAGACTATTCACCCGTCACTTGGGCGCGAGCCCGGTACAAGTAGCAAAGACCGCCCGGGTGCAGCGCGCCAAGCGGCTGCTCGACGAGACTGACTTACCTATGACAGAAGTGGCCCTGCGGGCTGGGTTTAGGAGCCTCCGACGCTTTAACACCGTGTTCTCAGAGGTCTACCGCAGGTCGCCGAGTGAGATCCGGCGTCGGATTCCAGTTGAGCTGGCCTAAAAGCCCGCTTCATTCCCAGAATAATCTGGGCTCACGCGGACTGGTTAGAGTCCATCTAGAGACTTTATGAAGGATTGCGGAGCTTTCGCAACATGAGGCAGATGGATGCGAGACGGAGGAAGGCGCAACAACCGGCACACCGGAGGTTCGTCCATCCCGGCCCTCCGTATCCATGCTGCCGAGGCCATGATCCGCGTCGCCCCGGAAAGCCCGTAGTTGCGCCGGATCGGCCATTGATGCAATTCTCAAACCGACTTTAGCGATGTTTTGGGGGGCCTGGCGAAACAGGGCGGGGGCGATGACGATCAGCCCTTCGCCGGGAATCAAGGCTGCGTGTTCCTGATCCGTAAGGGCAATCCGGCGTGCGTGCGTGGCATCGGGAACCCGTTCCGGGACGAGATCCGCACCCCCACCCCAATCCCGAAATGGAATGAGGCTCGTTTTCAAGTGTGCCTTAACACGCTGGCGGCAATACGCGGAACCGGTGACGATGCCGGGCCGCAATCAAAATCATGAACCGAGGAGTGCCATACGTATGTCCAATCTTGTTCCGCCGCACGGCGCGAAGACCCTGAAGCCGCTCCTGCTGCCCGCGACCGAGCGCGCGGAAGAAGCCAAGCGCGCCGGGAAGTTGAAGCGGGTCCCGCTCTCGACCCGCGAGGTTTCCGACCTGTTCATGCTGGCGATGGGCGCCTACACGCCGCTCGACGGGTTCATGGGGGAGCAGGATTGGCGCGGCTGCTGCGTCGACATGAAACTCTCGAACGGCCTGTTCTGGCCGATCCCGATCACGCTATCCTGCAGCCAGGAGCTGGCGAACAGCATAGGGATCGGCGAGGACGTGGCGCTGGTCGGCGGCGAGGACGGCGAACTCCTCGGCATCCTGACGGTCAGCGAAAAATACACGATCGACAAGAAGCTGGAATGCTCGCGCGTGTACCGCACGACCGATCCGGCCCATCCCGGCGTGCAGAAGGTGATGGAACAGGGCCCGGTCAATCTGGCCGGCAGCGTCAGGGCGCTCTCCGAGGGGCACTACCCGGAAGCATACAAGGGTCTCTATTACCGGCCGGCGGAGACCCGGGCGATGTTCCAGGAGAAGGGCTGGTCCAAGGTGGCGGCGTTCCAGACCCGCAATCCCATGCACCGCAGTCATGAGCATCTGGCGAAAATCGCCATCGAGATTTGCGACGGGGTGCTGATCCACCAGGTGCTTGGCGCCCTAAAATCCGGCGACATTCCGGCCGAGGTTCGGGTCCAGGCGATCGATGCGCTGGTGCGGAACTATTTCGTGCCCGGCACGATCGTCCAGGCTGGCTATCCGATCGAGATGCGCTACGCCGGACCGCGCGAAGCCCTGCTCCACGCGGTGTTCCGACAAAATTTCGGCTGCTCGCATCTGATCGTCGGGCGCGACCATGCCGGGGTCGGCAGTTATTACGGACCGTTCGACGCCCACCACATCTTCGACACGCTGGCGCCGGGCAGCCTCGAAATCCAGCCGCTCAAGATCGATATCACCTTCTACTGCCACAAATGCCACGGCATGGCGACCGGCAAAACCTGCCCGCACGAGGAGAAAGACCGGCTGGCGATCTCGGGGACCCGCCTGCGCGAGATGTTCGCGCGGCATGAAACCATTCCGCACGAGTTTAGCCGGCCGGAGGTGGTGGAGGTCCTGCAGGCCTACTACGATCGCCTGGGTTAGCCGGTCGTATCCGCCAGGGGGCCATCGGGCCGAAATCGGCCTAATGGTTGGTTTTGGCCGTATTTCGCGCGGGCAATTAATTGACAGCCCGCAAGGGCTATACTATTAGACTATACTTATAAAAGCATTTCGTATGAGATGCCGGATAAGAACGCAAAGCACGCGGGCGGTTCGTTAAGTGCCGCTAAATCAGCGACGTGCGGGGATGATGGGGAGGATATGCGAATGCCTCGGGCGCACGCTCTAAATCTGCACCTCGCCGTTCGTCTGACGGAGGGCGGACAGTACCTGGGAAAACGCAAGCGGGATTCGATCGCGACACCGACGCGGTCGGTTTTTTTTACCGCTGTCCGCCGTCGGTTTCCGCATCGATCATGAACGGTTTACATCGGGGTAATCTAGTGTTCCGGGGTAACCCAGCGTTCACCAGGGGGTAAATCAGTGTTCACCAGCAATCCGTTCGCCGAACTTTCGGCATCCATATCTCCCGCCATCATGCAGACATATGTCGTCGTCATGATCATCTTGGTTGCGGCCGGCACGCTGTTCGACATCGTACATAAGGGAAGCGCCAAGTACTTTTTCGAAAATTGGCGGAATTCGAAAAGCAAGGCGTCGCGCCAGCTCGGCGGCGGCCAGCTGGCGTTGCTCGCCATCCAAACCGGTCTGGTGGAGGTGCTGACGTCCGCAGAATTCTGCAATGCGCGGCGCCGGATCGCCCACCTGCTGACCATGTACGGTTTCCTGGCCTACGTCATCGCCACCGCCATCATGGTCTTCGGCTACCCGACGCCCGCGACCCCGACCCCCGCCATCCTGCCGCAACTCTGGTGGATCGGCGGCCTGATGGTTTGCCTCGGCGGATACTGGTTCTGGTTCTTCATTCGGGTCGATGTCGCCGCCGAGGGCAATACGCCGTTCCGCATTGTACGCGCGGATCTGTTCATCCTCTCGCTTCTGGCGAGCGCAACGGCGGGCCTGATCTGGGCCTATCTGCAGGCGCGGGGCAGCTCCTGGGCCAGTGCGTTCCTCGGTTTGTATCTCATCGCCACGACGGTGCTGTTCGGATCGGTGCCGTGGTCCAAGTTTTCCCACATGTTTTTCAAACCCGCGGCGGCCTTCGAGAAGCGGATATCCAATGCGAACGGCTTCAGGAGCAATCTGCCCCCGCCCGCCGACAAACCAGAACAGTTCGGCAGTGCCCGCCGGCAGCCCCGGCACTACTGATCGGCTCATCATCGGTCTTCGGTACAGGAGATAAAGAAGTCCCATGCCAACATTCGTTTACATGACCCGGTGCGACGGTTGCGGACATTGTGTCGATATCTGTCCGTCCGACATCATGCACATCGATGAAACCTACCGCCGCGCCTACAACATCGAGCCGAATATGTGTTGGGAGTGCTATTCCTGCGTGAAAGCCTGCCCGCAAAACGCCATCGACTGCCGCGGTTACGCCGACTTCGCCCCGCTGGGCCACAGTGTTCGGGTGCTTCGGGAAGAGGCAAAGGGAACCATTTCATGGCGGATCAAGTTCCGGGACGGCCGCGAAAAGAATTTCGTGTCCCCGATCCGGACAACGCCTTGGGGATCGATCAAGGGGCCGGCCGAATACGACGCGCCTCGCCCCGAGGATTTCAGTAAACAGGAACTCGCGCACGAACCGGAAGCGCTCAACATCGACGGGGGATTGCCCAAGCTGCGCCCGGATCAACTCAAGCTGGGAGTGGTCTGACGGGGCCGTTCGGACGCAGAAAGACGATTTACGTCGACTCGGACATCCTTGTCATCGGCGGCGGCATGGCCGGCTGCGTGGCCACGTATGAGTCGAGGTATTGGGGGCGCGATCTGAAGATCGTCTGCGTCGAGAAGGCGAACATCGAGCGCAGCGGCGCCGTCGCCCAGGGTCTCTACGCCATCAACTGCTACATGGGCATGCAATGGGGCGAGAATAAGCCCGAGGACCATGTCCGCTACGCCCGGAACGACCTCATGGGCCTGGTACGCGAGGATCTGGGCTATGACATCGCCCGGCATGTCGACGCCACGGTGCATAAATTCGAGGAATGGGGCCTGCCGATCATGCGGGACCCGAAAACCGGACGGTATCAGCGCGAAGGCAAGTGGCAGATCATGATCCACGGCGAAAGCTACAAGCCGATCGTCGCCGAGGCCGCCCGCAAGGCCGCGACCAAGGTCTACAACCGGATCATGGTCACCCACCTGTTGATGGACAAGAAAAAGGCTAACCGGGTCGCCGGCGCCGTCGGGTTCAACGTCCGGACGGGCGATTTCTACGTGTTCCGCGGCAAGGCGGTTATCGTCTGCGCCGGCGGCGCTTCGCACATCTTCAAGCCGCGCTCCGTGGGCGAGGGCATGGGGCGGACCTGGTATGCCCCCTGGAGCAGCGCGTCCGCCTACGCCTTGCCGATCCAGGTCGGCGCCAAGATGACGCAGATGGAAAACCGCATTGTCCTGACCCGTTTCAAGGACGGCTATGGTCCCGTCGGCGCTTACTTCCTCCACCTGAAAACGCACACCGAAAACGCCTATGGCCAGGAATACGAGTCCAAGTGGTACAACCACACCAAGGAGCTGGTGGGCGATTACATCGACCGGCATCCGGTGCCGACCTGCCTGAGGAACCACGCCATTCTCGAGGAGGTCAAGGCCGGCCGCGGTCCCATCCGCATGGTGACCAAGGAAGCCTTCAAGGACCCCCACAAAGAGACCATCGGCTGGGAGAACTTCCTCGGCATGACGATCGGGCAAGCAGTCGTCTGGGCGTCGCAGAATATCGACCCCAAGCACACTAATCCCGAGCTGACCACGTCCGAGCCCTATGTCATGGGCTCTCACGCCACCTGCTCCGGTGCGTGGGCGAGCGGACCGGAAGATTACGCCCCCGCGGAATACCAGTGGGGCTATAACCGGATGATGACGGTCGACGGACTTTTCGGCGCCGGCGACACGATCGGCGGCACCGCCCACAAGTTCTCGTCGGGGTCGTTCACCGAAGGCCGGATCGCCGGCAAGGCGGCGGTCAAGTACGTGAAGGACTTGGGGAACAATCCCCCCGAGGTCAGCGAACAGGAATATCAGGATTTAGAGAAGGTCGTCTTCCAGCCGCTGGAGAACTATCGGGTCGGCCGTAACGAGATCGTCGCCGGAACTGTTTCGCCGCATTACCTTCTGCCCATTCACGGTCTTCAGCGCCTCGAGAAGATCATGGACGAGTACGTTGGCGGCATCAGCACCTTCTATATGACGAACGATGTGCTGCTCAACCGCGGACTCGAATTGCTGACGATGCTAAAGGAAGACATGAACAGTATGGGCGCCGAAGACCTTCACCAGCTTCAGCGTACGTGGGAGTTGAACCACCGGCTTTTGGCCTCGGAGTCCGTGACCCATCACACGCTATTCCGCGAAGAAACGCGGTGGCCGGGCTATTACTACCGGGGCGACCACATGAAGCTGGATGACGACAAATGGCATTGCTTCACCTTGTCCCGCTATGACCGGAATACCGGCAAGTGGCAGATGGAGAAGGCGCCGGTCTACCACATCATCGACTGACCGGGCTTGAACCGGCTGGCGCCGAAAGCCTCTACAGCGCCGCGCGAAGCTCGCTGGTGAAACCGCCGCGAGCGTCGAGCCTGTGGATCTGATAGAGGGGCGCTGATTGCACCCCGTCCGGAAAGTCGCCGAGACGCAGGTCGATGGCGACGCTTGGCGTGCTGCTCACCGGTACCCCAGCGATCTTGCCCACGGCAATCCGGTGGGCGTGGCCGCAAAATGCGCGCATCACGTGGCTTTGCCCCTCCAGCGCCCGGCGCATGCGGTCAATGCCTTCCTGCGAGTCGAACTGCCAGCGGTATTTCGATTCCGCGACCTCGAAAGGCGGATGGTGCATGAAGACCGCCGTCGGCCTGGCGCCGCCCTCGGCCAGCGCGGCCCGCAAGCTATCCGCTCGAATATCGCAAAACTCCCCCATATTGCTGATGTCGCTCAGGGTATCCAGCGCAATCAGGCGCACCGGATAGGCATCGACGCTGTACTGCACGAAGGGCGTGCCGGGCAGAAGATCGCGCCCGGCTGCAAAGATCGAGCGGATCGCCGCCCGGTCGTCGCGGTTGCCCGCTGCGACATGGAGCGGGCGTTTGAGGGCGCCGAGAATGCGCGCCGCCACCTGGTACTTGGCCGCATTCCCGTTATGGACGAGATCGCCGGTGTGAATGACTACGTCGGGCGCCGGATCGAGCCGATTGATATCGTCCACGCACCGTTGAAGATCGCGGACTCGTTCAGCCGCGTTCGGGCTGTCAGGATCGATATGGGTGTCGGAGATCTGGGCGATGATCATGCTTTTCTGCGTATACAGGCGGCATGGCACCATGACAAGCGGGCGGCCGCCGACCCCGCCCGGCCGGCCCGATCGCGGGTCAATCGGCCGCCCCGGTCGCGACCGCGGTTAATAATGATGGTGCGAAACGGATACGGGTTCTTCCTTGGGCAGTTTTGGGCGGCGCATCATCGCCTGGGGATGATAGGACAGACCATGTTCCCCCATGAACCGCCGCACCTGATCCTGGGTCCAGGCCGCCAGCGGATCGATCCGAATCAGCCGTCCCTCCTGCCTGACGCGCGGACCTGGCGTGTCGGGGTACGGGCCATGATACACCGCGCTGATCCAGCAATCGAAATTCGCCAGGCTCCGGTTTAAATGGATGGTCTCGTAGGCCCTGGTGTGATCGACCGGGTTCTCCGCCCACAGCCCTTCGGAATGATTGCAGTCGCCGGGCAACGGCCCGTTATCCTCAGCAGGGTCGCGGATGTCGCGCAGGCCAAGTTCGCTGACGAGCTTGTTCCGATATTCCAGGCTCTCGGGATAGATGTCGGGCATGTGGCAGAACACGACCGGGGTCGACGGATCGATCTCCGAAATCAGCTTCAGCACCACGACGCTACGACCTCTGAGCGAGCAGGTGACCAGCGTCTTCCGGGGGAATTTCTCGGCGATCAGGAACCGCAGGAGCGAGGATGCATCCAGCTTCCCGGTGCTATCGAGGATATCCTCAGCTTGCGCCATCGCAACCTCCTTGGGGCTGCTTGTTATCGGATGTGCCGCCGACCGTGATCCTTCACGCCATACTCCCCTCCTCCGCGGCCGTTGTCAAACCGCGCCCGTCCGGGACGGGAATTTGCCGGCGATCCCGGCGTTCGTGTAGATTCGGCGGTTCGCGTCGGACGCTCTGCCGGCCGCCTGATGCCCTGGCAACGCAGGAGCCTCCGCAATGAAGATCGTTTTCTGCCTGACCCGACTGTCCAGCCTGTCGCCCGAGGCCTTTCGGGATTACTGGCTCAATGTTCATGCCCCGCTGGTCCGGCGGCACAGGAAGGTTCTGCGTATCGCGCGGTACGTTCAGACACACACGCTTGCGGACGGCATGTCGGATAAGCTGCGCGTCTTCCGCAGCTCGCCCGAGCCCTTCGATGGCGTCGCCGAGATTTGGTATGAGAGCGCCGCCGCGCTCGAAAGCCTGGGGCGGGATCCGGATGCCCGCGCCGCGAGCCGGGAACTGCGCGAGGACGAGGCGCGTTTCGTCGATCTCGCGCGGTCGCCGATCTGGATCGGCGAAGAGCGCGCGATCTTCTAGCACCCGATGCCCCGGGGCCGCTTTCGCTGGAGCGTTCGCGCTGCGCGGAGCGATCTCACTCAGTCGAGTCCAGTGTGGGGGCAGAACTTCGGCTGTCCGATCGGCTTCCGCAGACCGGCGACGAAATCGGCAAATCCTGAAATGGGTGGCTGCGATAGACGTCGGCACAGGTTCTGTCGCGCTTGGTTATCTCGTCGCTCGCCCGTGCGGCCACGCCGCGCCCGCGCAGCGGTCGAATCGGGCCTCGTCAGCGCCACGCGCAGATGCGTCGCGGCCGACCCGGTCGAGGGTGCCGGTGACGCGTGCGCGTCAGGCTTGACGGAGGTGGCGACGGCGGCGGCGTGAGAAACATAGATGCATTACCCAGCCAATGGCATTTCTCATAGGGCGTATAACTCAATATATCGGGCACAATATCTATTTGCGCCCTCAATTAGGTATGCCCCTGTTTCTGAGAAGCAAGCGTAATGATATTATGTTGGCATGGCAAAGATTGGTCGAAATCAACCATGTCCGTGCGGCAGCGGCAAGAAATATAAACGTTGTTGTGGCGATCCACCGTTGTCCAAGCGCAGGGGCACGTCTGTCTCAGCCACGAGCGCAAGCCAAGTTTAAGGAGCTTGAGGCGAAGGAACAGAATCGCATCAAACAACAAGGATATGGAAGACCAATCATCTCAACAGACTTCAACAGCTATAAAATGGTTGCGGTTGGCAGCACAGTTCATTTTTCACAAAAGTGGGCTTACTTCCCAGACTTCTTGATGGATTACATAAAGAAGAAAATTGGCGGCGAGTGGGGTAACACAGAAAACAAAAAGCCATTCGAGAAACGCCACCCGCTGATGCAATGGTACCATCAGCTGTGCCTGTTCCAAACGCGATTAGAGAAGAATGAGAATGGGCATTACAACCCGGATGCGAACGGCCTGATCCACTGTTACATGGGGCTTGCTTACAATCTGTATCTATTAGATCACAATGCCAAACTTCAAGCTCGGTATATCGAGCGGCTCAAGAGGCCGGATCAATTCCTGCACCATGCTGCCGCCGACTTCCGAAAGGGCTTCCGAGTTGAGCGCGAGCATGCTCCGTGCGTAGTGGCAGAGCCTTTCCCCCTTTTCAGTGACCGAAACACTTCGTCCTCTTCCGCGATCGATCAAGCCTCCGCCAGCAATCTTCTCCAGTTTGAGAATTTGCGTGCTAACCGCCGACTGCACGCAATTCAACCGTCTTGCCGCTCCGGTGAAACTATATGTTTCTACAACCGCAACGAAAGTACGCAAGAGGCTGATCTCGAAATCGACTTTCATCAAAAATCCTTTCTTGAGATTTTAAAAATCAAGTAAATTCGTTTTCAACATACGGTTTTTTGCATTACTGTCAAAAGAAATACGTCTGGGAATTGTAGCTCATGGAAAAAAACAATAGCCAACAGATCAACAGTCTGAAAATGATCGCCGCAATGGCGATTGCTGGCAGCGTTGGCGTCTTTGTTTTGGAATCCGGTCAGTCTGCCTTCAATGTCGCATTCTACCGTTGTGTTTTTGGCGCTCTGTCGCTCGGACTCCTTTGTATATTCAGCGGCAAGCTCAAACGCGAATACTTCACTATGCGGTCTCTGAGAGTGATTTCCATAGGCGGCGCCTTCCTGGTCTATAACTGGGCGTTACTTTTCAAAGCCTACAGCCTGACATCGATCTCAATCGCCACAATCGTTTATCACGTCAACCCCTTCATCATTCTTTTTCTGGGATTGATTTTTTTCCGAGACCGATTCGATTTCGGCAAGCTTGTTTGGACATTGGTCGCCTTTGTCGGGTTGATCTCTGTCGTGGGGATTCCCGATGTGTTAGTCGGAGACCATATGCTGGGCATAGGGCTGACATTGGCTGCGACCACGCTCTATTCCTTCACAGTGGTTTTCGCGAAGTGGCTCAAAGAGATACCGTCAGAGTTTATCGCGTTTATTCAGGTTTCCGTCGGAGCCGTCCTCTTGTTGCCGTTCACCAACCTTGGTGACGTCCCCGCTTCTGGGTTCCATTGGTATTACCTGATCGGCCTTGGCGTACTTCACACCTGCATCGAGTACGCACTACTGTATTCCGCTTTCCAAAAGCTCTCCATGGCTCTGATTGCCATTTTATCCTTTATTTATCCGGTTGTGGCTGTTCTGCTTGACTACTTATTCTACGGTCGGGTCCTTGAGGTCAGTCAGTGGGCCGGAATTGCCGCGATCGTCATCGCAACCCTGGGCGTGAAACTGGAATGGCAATTGGGCGCGCGCGGAAAAAAGACTGCGTGACGAAGCTAAGTATTGTCATCTATGTGACCTGATGGTGTGGACGGCCCCCGCTCCCGGCATCTGAGTGCCATACTGCGGTTATCTTTGGGCCGCTAACGATGGGAGGTCAGCGCCAACCGGGGGAATTTTTCCGTAACCAAGAACCGCAACAACGCGGATGCATCCAGCTTCCCGGTGCTATCGAGGATATCCTCAGCTCGCGCCATCTCATCCTCCCTCGGGCTGCCCAAGCCATCAGATGCGCTGGCGACGGTGAGCACTCCCGCTATGTCAATATACCCGCTTCCCTATCTTTGTTCATTGTCAAACTATGCCGGCGGGGTGCGCGGACGGCGCTTGGCCCGCAAAAGAAAAACGCCGCCAACTCATTGAGTTGACGGCGCCGTTCATCTGGTTGCGGGGACAGGCAACCATCTGAACTTGCGATCTGGGCAGGTGCGAGACTTGGTCTCGCAATTTGAGATGGTTGCGGGGGCACGCAACCATCTCAAATTGCTCTTTCAAGCGGCTGCATAGGTCCACTTTCTCGACGCGGCATCCTCGATCTGTATCCATTTCGCCATCGATTGTGCGGAGGAAATGCCTTTTGCTGATCCCGGTGCCGCGCTCGGTAATTATCGGGCCTATCCGCTCCTGCGGTCGCTGGCGGACAGCCTGCCACCCTTCGCGGCCTGCGCGACTTGGCCAGTCCCTGGCGCCGATCCGGCCGAGAAGCAATTGGTGCGATCGGCGGTGCCGGCGCTCATCCTTGCCGGGACCTTCGATCCGATCACCCCGCCCGCCTATGGGTGCCAGACCGCGACCGGTCTCGTGAACAGCCATTTCTTTGAATTCCTGAGCATCGGCCACGATTTGCTTGGCAACGAGCCATGCCCCGACCGGCTGGCGGCGGTCTTTCTCGACGACCCGACGCGGGCGCCCACCGATTCCCGCCTGCTGTCGCCCGCGCCGCCCCGATAACCTTGTAAGGTATCGAAACGTCGCGTCAGCCAGCCGCGGCGACGGCCCGAGCCGCCATCACCGAGACCAGATGCGCACGATAAGCCGCCGTGGCGTGCAGGTCGTTGTTGAGGCCGTCCGACTTGATCTTGGCGCCTTTGGCCGCATCGGCGGAGAAACTGCCGCCGAGCGCCACTTCCAGCTCCTTGGAACGGAAGGCGCATGGGCCGGCGCCCGTCACCGCCACGCGCACTCCGCTGGCGGTCTTGGCCACCAGCACGCCGACGATGGCATAGCGCGAGGCCGGGTTCGGGTGCTTGCAATAGCCCGCCTTTTCCGGCTTCGGGAAATGGATGGCGGTGATGATCTCCCCATCCTGCAACGCCGTCTCGAACATGCCCTTGAAGAAGTTGTCGGCCGCGATCTCGCGCTTGTTGGTGCGGATCTTGGCGCCGAGGCCGAGCACCGCCGCTGGATAATCGGCGCCGGGATCGCTGTTGGCGACCGAACCGCCGATGGTGCCGCGATTGCGCACCTGCGGATCGCCGATCCCGCCGGCGAGGACCGCCAGCGCCAGGATGGTCTTCTGCACGTCGCCCGAACGGGCGACCTCGGCGTGGGTTGTCATGGCGCCGATGGTGATGCCGCCGCCTTCGATCTTGATGCCCTTGAGATCGGCGGCGCCGCCCAGATCCACCAGATCGCTGGGCTGCGCCAGCCGTTGCTTCAGCGTGGGGATCAGCGTCATGCCCCCGGCCACGACTTTCGCTTCGCCATTCTTGGTCAGCAATGACGCGGCATCCGCCGCCGTGTCCGGCCGGTGATATCCGAAATCGTACATGTCGTTCCTCCCTCGGCCTTATTCGGCGGCCATTCTGCCGGAACCGGCCTGGATCGCCTGCCAGACCTTGAGCGGCGTCGCTGGCATCGAGATGTCCTGCACGCCGAGCGGCGCAAGGGCGTCGAGCACGGCATTGATCACCGCCGGCGGCGAGCCGATGGCGCCCACTTCGCCGACGCCCTTCGAGCCCAGCGGATTGTGCGTGCACATGGTCGCATGCGTTGCCACCTTGAAGTTCGGCAGGTCATCCGCGCGCGGCATGGTGTAGTCCATGTAGGAACCGGTCAGAAGCTGGCCGCTATCCTTGTCATAGGCGCAGGCCTCTAGCAGCGCCTGGCCGATGCCCTGGGTGACGCCGCCATGGACCTGGCCCTCGACAATCATCGGGTTGATCACCCGGCCGACATCGTCCACCGCGGTGAAGTTCACCACCTTGGTGACGCCGGTATCGGGATCGATCTCCACCTCGCAGATGTGGCAGCCGCCGGGATAGGTGAAGTTCAGCGGATCGTAGAACGCCGTCTCCTCCAGGCCCGGTTCCAGCTCGGTGATCGGGTAGTTGTGCGGCACATAGGCCGTCAACGCCACTTCGCCGAAGGTCTTGGACTTGTCCGTGCCCGCCACCGTGAACGTCCCGTTCTTGAACTCGACATCGGCAACCGAGGCTTCCATCAGATGGGCGGCGATGCGCGTTGCCTTTTTGACGATCTTGTCCATCGCCTTGACGATCGCCGAGCCGCCGACCGCCAGCGAGCGCGAGCCATAGGTTCCCATGCCGAAGGGGATTTTGTTGGTGTCGCCGTGGGAGACCTCGATGCTCTCGATCGGAATGCCGAGGCCGTCCGACACGAGCTGGGCGAAGGTCGTCTCGTGACCCTGGCCGTGGCTGTGGGTGCCGGTGAAGACCGTGACCGAGCCCGTCGGGTGGACGCGGATCGAGCCGGTCTCGTAGAGGCCGGCGCGGGCGCCGAGGCTGCCCACCACCGCCGACGGCGCGATGCCGCAGGCTTCGAGATAGGTCGAGATGCCGATGCCGCGCAGCTTGCCGTGCTTCTTCGCCTCGGCCCTGCGGGTTTCGATGCCGGCCCAGTCGGATGCCTTCAGCGCCATGTCCAAGGTCGAGAAATAATCGCCGCTGTCATATTGCAGGGCGACCGGCGTCTGATAGGGGAAGGCGTTGGTCGGGATGAAGTTCTTGCGGCGGAGCTCGACCCGGTCGATGCCGGTCTCGCGCGCCGCTTTCTCGACCAAGCGTTCCAGCAGATAGGTCGCCTCCGGCCGGCCGGCGCCGCGATAGGCGTCCACCGGCACGGTATGGGTGAAGACCGCCTTCACCTCGGCATAGATCGCCGGCGTCGTGTAAACGCCTGCCAGCAGGGTCGCGTAGAGATAGGTCGGTACGCAGGGCGCGAAGGTCGAGAGATAGGCGCCCATATTGGCCTTGGTGCTGACCCGCAGGCCCAGGAACTTGCCGTCCTTGTCGAGCGCCAGTTCCGCGTGGCTCACATGATCGCGGCCATGGGCGTCGGTCATGAAGGATTCGCTGCGCTCCGCGGTCCATTTGATCGGCCGCTGGATCTTGCCGGCCGCCCAGGTGACCAGGGCCTCTTCGCTGTAATGGAAGATCTTCGAGCCGAAGCCGCCGCCCACATCGGGGGCGACGACGCGCAGCTTCGATTCTGGGATCTGCAGCACAAAGGCGCCCATCAGCAGGCGGATGACATGCGGATTCTGGCTGGTGGTGTAGAGCGTGTAATCGCCGGTCGCCCGGTCGAAATCGCCGATCGCCGCGCGCGGCTCCATCGCGTTGGGGATCAGGCGTTGATTGACCAGGTCGATCTTGGTGACATGCGCCGCCTTGCCGAAAGCCGCATCGGCCGCCGCCTTGTCGCCGATATGCCAATCGTAGCAGGTGTTGTTCTTGGCCGCGGCCCAGACCTGGGCTACGCCGGGCTTGTCGGCGTCGCCGGTCGAGACGATCGGCTTTTGCTCCTTATACGTGACGTCAATCAATTCCGCCGCGTCCTTGGCCAGGGCGTAGGTCTCGGCGACGATCAGGGCGACTTGATCGCCGACGTGGCGCACCTTGTCCTTGCAGAGCGGGAAATGCGGCGGCTCGATCATCGGCGAGCCGTCTTTGCTGTGGATCTGCCAGCCGCAGGGCACGCCGCCCTTGTCGTAGTCGGCGCCAGTCAACACCGTGATGACGCCCGGCGCCACCTTCGCCTTGGCGACGTCGATCTTGACGATATCCGCATGGGCGTGGGGCGAGCGAAGGATGTAGGCGCAGGTTTGACCGGGGCGGTTGATGTCGTCGATATAGGTGCCGCGGCCGGTCAGAAAGCGAAAATCTTCTTTGCGCTTTACGGAAGCGCCGATTCCGGAATCAGCCATGGCTTATCTCCTCATCGCCGCGGTCATCGCCTGAGCGCCGGCCTTAACGGCCTTGACGATGTTGTGATAGCCGGTGCAACGGCACATGTTACCCTCCAGCCCCTCGCGGATTTCCGCCTCGCTGAGATCGGCATGGCTCTGCGCCAGATCGATGGCGCTCATCACCATGCCAGGTGTGCAGAAGCCGCATTGCAGGCCATGATTGTCGCGGAAAGCCTCCTGCATCGGATGCAATGTGCCGTCGGCAGCGGCCAAGCCTTCGATCGTGGTGACGGCGGCGCCATTCGCTTGCACCGCCAGCGTGGTGCAGGATTTCACCGACTTGCCATTGAGGTGAACGACGCAGGCGCCGCATTGGCTGGTGTCGCAGCCGATATGGGTGCCGGTCAATCCGAGTTTTTCGCGTAGAAACTGAACGAGCAACGTGCGCGCTTCGACATCGGCCGAAACCGCTATGCCGTTCACTGTCATGGATACGGTGAGCATTAGGATCCTCCGAGGGTCAGGCGACGGCCGATACCGTCACCGCGGGCGGCCGGTTGGACCGGCCGGCCTCGATCAGAATCGATGGCCGACTTCGCTCCAAAATGCCCGGCCACAATTGTTGGAATCCGCGCTTCTCGGGTTAGGCTGGCTCGCTCACGACTCCGTATCCTTCCATGGATTTCTTGAAGGGGAACGCATCGCCGTCGACGAACTTGTCGACGGTGAAGGCGTTGTCCGCCATCACGCCCCAGATCTTGCGTCTCTGCATCGCCAGGTTGCCGGCGTCATACAGCGGGAAGACGAGCGACTCACGGTAGAAGCGTTCCATCGGAAATTTCTTGTCGATGGCGTTGACGCCGACGACGCGCATGCAGTCGAACACGACGCTCTGCATGAGATCGCCGCAGAAGGTCTTGTTCATTCCTCCGAGCGCCTGCCCTTCACTGTCATGCTTATCCATGTAGTGGGCGCCCTTCCAGCACATGTAGCGACCCGCTTCGATCTTGGCGGCAATCTCGGCAAGGAGGTTTCCAACAGCTTGGAAGTTAATGATCGGCGAGGTTCCGCCGCCTGTGAATGTCTTCGCCCAATTGAGTGCGAACTCGTAGGCGCCCCGGGCGACGCCGACCGCCGCGATGCTGGCAACGGGCCCCGACCAGGTGAAGTTACGGTTGATCAGCATATCGCCGTTGCCTTTGGCGAACAGATTCTCTTCAGGCACGCGGGCGTTCTTGAACGTCATCGTCACGTTCTGACAGGTCCGGTGGCCGATCTTGTCGATCACCTCATAGGTGATGCCAGGAGTACCACGATCGACGAGTATCGCGCTGAGACCTTCCTTGCCGCCCTTGGTTCGGTCCGTACGTACGATACAGAGGTTTGTGTCCGCGCCTTTCAGGTCCCATCCGCCAGCATTGCACGGCCAATGCTTCTCGCCGTTGAGAATGTACTCGCCGTTTGCTTTGTCATAATCCGCTACGACCTGAATGCCGGCATTTGGACTTGGATGGTCGAAGTTAGCCGTTCCGCCGCGTTCGCTGACGACCCAGCCGGCCAGATAGTCGTGCGTCTTGTTGCTGGTCGCCTGTCCGATCCACTTTTCCCGCTGCTTCTCGGATCCGAACCAAGTCAGCGGCATGAGCGCCAAACCGTTCACAAGCACGATCGTCGGAAAGCCCGGGTCGACGGCACACAGCTCTTCGGCCGCGATCATGAAGTCGACGTTGGAGACTCCGCCGCCGCCGTACTTTTTCGGCAGGAAGCTTATAGGTAAGCCCATTTTGTATGCCTCGACGAATGCGGGCTTCATCGCCGTGAAGGACTTTTGAGGGTCCGTCTCCCGATCGCCCTTTTCGGTGCACGGTTTGACGACCTCTCGAGCAAACTCGCGAATGTGGTATTTCAGCTTCTTCTGTTCGGCTGTTAGCTCGAAATCGATAGCCATGTTTTCCTCCCCTGTTTTTCCTGGCCCTTGCAGGGCCTCGTCGCTTGTCGCGACGATTAAGGCGAACGCCCATGTAGCCAGTATGGTAAAGTCGCATCAATGATGCAACAAAAATATTGTTATGATTAGTTAACGGCTTGCGAACCGGCCGAACGATCTGGTCGGGCTGTGACGATTGAGTGCCAAATTGCGCTGTAAAAGGGCTGCCGCCGGGCTGCTTGCGACAAGGGGCGGCCGTTACAGGCGTATTTTCTTGGAAGCCGGTTTTATTGTCACTGGCTGTGTTATTATGGGTCGCTGGTTTTGACATGATTTATAGTCTGCAGGATGTGGGGTTTGACCGGTCAAACGGCCTTCATTCCGTGCCCGTGCAATTCGGCGAAAAAATGACTCTTAAAATCTCGGCTTTTTGCCATGTTGGAACGGTAGCTTTTTTGTCGCTTTTTGGGATTATTGTCGGGTTGGGATTCATCTATTGGGTAGGCGTAGCGGTTTGCAGTTTACTGCTTTTTTTCGAACACCGGCTTGTTTCGGAAGGTGATTTGGGCCGCATCAATACGGCGTTTTTCACGATTAACGGATGGATAGGAATTCTCTTGCTAATTTTTTC
>JACQAF010000320.1 GCA_016195145.1 Rhodospirillales bacterium | reverse complement strand
GTCCAGCCCCAGGCGCCGGTGCCGTAGCCGCGCGTAACCACGCGCTCGCGGTAGATGCCGGCGATGACGTCGCCGTCGCCCGCGAGAAGCGCCTTGGTCGAGCACATCTCGGCGCAGAGCGGCAGCTTGCCTTCGGCGATGCGGTTGCGGCCGTATTTCTTGAACTCGGCCTCCGACTTGTCGGGCTCCGGTCCGCCGGCGCAGAAGGTGCACTTGTCCATCTTGCCGCGCGAGCCGAAATTGCCCGCCTGCGGATATTGCGGCGCCCCGAACGGGCAGGCGTAGAAGCAATAGCCGCAGCCGATGCACAGATCCTTCGAGTGAAGGACGACACCTTCGGACGTTTTGTAGAAGCAGTCGACCGGACACACCGCCATGCACGGCGCATCCGTGCAGTGCATGCATGCCATCGATATCGACCGTTCGCCCGGCTTGCCGTCGTTCAGCGTGACGACGCGGCGCCGGTTGATGCCCCACGGCACTTCGTTTTCGTTCTTGCACGCGGTGACGCAGGCGTTGCATTCGATGCAGCGCTCGGCGTCGAGCAGGAACTTCATTCTCGCCATTGGTTCGCTCCCTAAGCCTTAGGCTTTTTCAATTCGGCACAAGGTCGTCTTGCTTTCCTGCATCGCAGTGACCGAGTCGTAGCCGTAGGTCTGAACGGTGTTGCTCGACTCGCCGAGCACGACGGGGTCGGCGCCCTGCGGGTATTTGCTGCGCAGATCCCTGCCCATCCAGTGACCGGCGAAATGGAACGGCATCCAGGCGACGCCCTTGCCCACCCGTTCGGTGACCAGCGCCTTGACCTTGATCTTGGCGCCGTTCTCAGGCCCGTACACCCAGACCTGCTGCCAGTGCTTGACGCCGATCTTGCCGGCGTCGGCCGGATTGATCTCGATGAACATCTCCTGCTGCAGCTCGGCGAGCCACGGGTTGGCCCGGGTCTCGTCGCCGCCGCCCTCGTACTCGACCAGTCGGCCGGAGGTGAGGATGATCGGGAAGTCCTTCGAGAAATCTTTGTCCTGGATGCTCTTGTAAAGCAGCGGCAGACGGAACTGCTTGCGATCCGTCCAGGTCGGGTATTTCTTCGCCATCTCGCGGTCCGGCGTATAGAGCGGCTCGCGATGGAGCGGAACCGGGTCCGGGAAATTCCAGACATTCGCCCGCGCCTTGGCGTTGCCGAACGGCGCGCATCCGTGCTCGATCGCCACCCGGATGATACCGCCCGAGATATCCTGGCTCCACAGCACGCCATCGGCGCTTTCGCCGCCGACCTTCTGGATGGTCGCCAGTTCCTTTTCGGTCAGGTCTTTGTCCCAGCCGAGCTTCTTCAGCATGCCGTAGCTGAATTGCGGATGACCGTCCTTGATCTCCGCGCCCTTGGGATAAGACCCTTCGGCCAGCATGTTGACGCCGTTACGCTCGACGCCGAACAGGGCGCGGAAATTAAGCCCGCCCTCCTTGACCGGCTTCGATGTGTCGTAAAGCACGTGCGTGCCCGGGTGCTTGAACTCGGGCGTGCCCCAGCACGGCCACGGCAGGCCGTAGGTATCGCCCGCGCACGGCCCCTCGGCCGCCTTCAGCGTCGTCTTGTCGAAGGTGTGCTGGTTGGCCAGATGGAGCTTCAGGCGTTCCGGCGACTGGCCGGTATAGCCGATGGTCCACGCCCCGCGATTGATCTCGCGCAGGATGTCCTCGGCCGACGGCACGGTGCCCTCGACCTTGATCGCCTTGAACAGCTCGTCGGCGAAGCCGAGTTTCTTGGCCAGGAGATACATGATCTCGTGGTCCGGCTTCGATTCGAACAGGGGCTTCATGATCTGATAGCCCCATTGCAGCGAGCGGTTCGAAGCCGTCCGCGACCCGTCGATTTCAAGCTGCGTCGCCGCCGGCAACAGATAGACGCCGTCCTTGCGGTCGGGGATGACCGCGGTCGCCGTCGGATACGGGTCGATGACGACCAGCGTATCGAGCTTCTCCATCGCTTTCTTGAGGTCGGGCCCGCGGGTCTGCGAGTTGGGCGCATGACCCCAGTAGATCATCGCCTTGATCAGATCGGGCTGCTCGACATTTTCCTTCGCCTCGATCACGCCGTCGAACCAGCGCGAGACCGGGATGCCCGCAGTCTCCATCAGCTTCTGATCCTTGAAGCGGGACACCATGTAGTCGTACGACACGTCCCACACTCGCGCCCAGTGCTTCCACGAACCCGTCGCGATGCCGTAATAGGCCGGCAGCGTCGTGTTATCGAGCCCCATATCGGTGGCGCCCTGGACGTTGTCGTGACCGCGATAGATGTTGGCGCCGCCGCCCGACGTGCCGATCACGCCATAAGCGAGACCGAGGATGCACAGCGCCCGCGTGTTGTTGTTGCCGACATGGTGCTGCGTGATGCCCATGCACCAGATGATGGTGAACGGCCGGTTGTCCCACAGCGTCTTGGCGACGCGCCGGACTTGCGAGCCCGGCACGCCGGTGACGCGCTCAACCTCGGCCGGCGTCCACTTGGCGACTTCCTTGCGCACATCGTCCATGCCGTAGACGCGCTGGCGGATGAACTCGTTATCCACCCAGTTGTTCTCGAAGGCATGCCAGAGAATGCCCCAGATCAGCGGCACGTCGGTGCCGGGACGCTGGCGGACGTGCTCGGTCGCGTGCGCCGCAGTGCGCGAGAAGCGCGGATCGCAAACGATCAGCGCAGCGTTGTTGTCCTCTTTCGCCTTGAGGATATGCATCACCGCGACCGGATGCGCCTCGGCCGGATTGCCGCCGATGATGAACATCGCCCGGCTGTTGTGCTGGTCGTTATAGCTGTTGGTCATCGCGCCGTAGCCCCAGGTCTGGGCGACGCCGGCGACGGTGGTCGAGTGGCAGATACGCGCCTGGTGGTCGACGTTGTTGGAGCCCCAGAACGCGGCGAATTTGCGCAGCAGATAGGATTGTTCGTTGGAGAACTTGGCCGAACCGAGCCAGTAGACCGAATCCGGCCCCGACGCCTCGCGGATTTTGAGCAGCCGGTCGCCGACCTCGTTGATCGCCTGATCCCAGCTGATCCGCTCGTAGCGGCCATTGACCAGCTTCATCGGATATTTCAGACGTCGCTCGCCATGCGCGTGCTCGCGGATCGCGGCGCCCTTGGCGCAATGCGCCCCGAGATTGAACGGCGATTCGAAGGTTGGGGCCTGACGCGTCCACACGCCGTTCTGTACTTCGGCCGTCACCGTGCAACCGACCGAGCAATGGGTGCAGATATTCTTGATCCGCTTGATTTCCCCGCTGGCCGCCGAGCCGGCGATCGCCGCATCGGCCTTGGTCACCATGCCGAGCGACAGCGACGACGCTGCCGCCACGCCGCCGGCGGCAAGGCCGGAGCGGTACAAAAACGTGCGGCGGTCGATCGCGCCGCCGGTCACGCCAGCCAAAGTCTTGGCGAGCCGGGTTCCACCGATGGCGGAAGTCGATTTCCTGGTAAGCATTCGCGGAGCCTCCCCGTACCTAAAACTTGGCCAGTTCGTAGTACCGCTTGACGTGTTCCGTCTCGCGGTAACCGCCGCTCGTCGCCGACGGCGCCGCGGCCGCGCCGATCTTCGGCGTCGCCGCGCCGCTGACTGCGACTCCGGCTGCGACAGCGCCCGCGCCGAGGCCGGCCTTCCTGAAGAATTCCCGCCGCGCTACAGACTCGATCCGTTTTTCTTCGCTCATGACCTTGTCCTCTCCTCTCGCGATCCCGTCGCCTCGTTCGATTGCCATTGGATTGCGCCCGCTGGCGGCCTCAGGCCGCCATCGCGAACGCCTCGCTTTCCACATCCATGAACAACTGGCCGATCAGGCCGACCGGCATGTAAAACGCCGCCGATTTCGTGGCCTGCAAATCCTTGAAGAACTGCGGCGCCCAGCGTCCGAGATGAAGGTCGAAGAACCGGCGCTGCTCGGCCACCGGAACCTGCCTGCCGAAGGCCCCGGTGATCAGGCCGCACATCATCTCGCACACCGCAGCGATATGGTCTTCGGGCTCGCTGACGCCGGGCGAGCGCGCGATGCCGAGCGTCGCCATGTCACCGCGCAGATCGGCAAGCGGCTTTTCGTGCAGGAAGCCGGTGAGATAATAGGACCCGTAAGGCAGCATCTCGCCCTTACCCAGGCCGATAAATAAATCGTGATATTCGCGCGAAATTGCCTCGGGCGTGGATTTGCGGGCCGCAGCGGCAAGAGCTGACATCGCCTGGCCCAGCGGCGAGGCATCGCCCTTGATCTCGCCGACCGAGCTCAGCGTTTCAACCGAAGGCGGAGCCGCCAGCAAGCGGGCAAGCAGCGCATAACACTGCGCCCGCAGCGTATCCTCTTCGGCAATGTCGGGTAGCGTCTGGTTTTTCGGTTGCAAGGACGCCTCCCAACGTCCGTACACCGGCGCCATACGGGCGCCTCGTTTTCTGCGCCAACAAACCGTCTGCCGCGTCGATCTGCCGCACGCGGCGCTGGCTCGGGCCCCGAAAAAACGCATTCCCGATTGACCGGGATTATGATTTTACGCGCCTTTTCCGAGTCGAATTACAGGCTGAATTTCCACTTAAGTCAAGGTGTTAAGAATCCCGAGCTGTGAAATTAACTGTTGCCCGGTATCGCTCCCGAAAAACGGCCGGGCGACGCCAAAAAACAAGGCAAACAGGTAAAAACTCCTATGCTGACGGCTTGCCCTTGGGCTTTATGGGCGGCGGGATCTGAGGCTCCGCCGGCCCGGCAGCCGTCGCCGAAGGATCGCCGGGCGGAGCATCCGGGGTTGCCGCCGGCACGGCCCCATCGCCCGGCTCGTCCGCCGGCGGCGTCTCAGGCGTCGGGTCGAGTATGCCGATGCCGGCCTTGAACAGCGTCTTCACGCCCTCGGGGAAGGTCGGCACGTTGCGGTAATCGAGCGCGTGCAGGTCGAGGATGTCGGGGGCCGACATGATCGGATCGCTGACCCACAGCTTGCGCAACGCCTGGCGGCGCAAATCCTCGGGCACGCCCTCGCGCAGGAACACCGTGTAGTCGGAATCCTTGGTCAGGTTGTCGATCGACGGCAGGTCCTTCGCCTCGACCGGCGGCGGTTTTTCCACGGCCGCTTTTCTCGTGTCGCGTTTATCGTCGGGAGCGCGCTGCGCGACCGTCCCGGACACGGCCGCGTCCGGGGTTTCGGGCTTGACCGTCTCGTCGCCCCGGCGGGCTTCGTCTTTCAGGCGCGACCAGCGCCGGGCGAATCCCTCATCCGCTTTTCTGTCATCCACGCCGATTTTCTTGCGCGTCATGACCGCCGGCCCGCGCCGGGCGTCCCCGGCCCGCCGCTGCCGAAGCCGACCTTGTTCGGATCGTGCTTTTGCCGCTGGCGTTTGTAGAACGGCTCTTCGACATGATAGGCGGCGATGTATTCGTCGAGCCACAGGGCGATCATTTCAGGCATCGGCACGCGCTCGACGATATCGGCGCCGTCGGCGAGGTAGGCGATCGCCTCGGGCGGCGACACCGTCACCAGATGGACGCGCAGGCCGTGCGGCCCGGCGCCGTCCTCGATCCGCAGCACGACATAGACCGACGGCATGGCGGAGGCGAGGTTTTCGCGATAATTGATGGTCTCGCGCGCGTTAAGCTCGATCTCGAAGGTTCCGGCGAAGAATTGCGCCGTATCGCCGGTCGCGCGCACCGCCGACCATGGCTCGCTTTGCGGCGCGCCGATAACCACCGCCGCCGGCCGCCAGCCGAATTCCTGCCACGGGTTGCTGGTCCGGTAGCGTTCGACGATCACGCCCACCGGCAGCCGGGCATGCTTGTCGGGCTTGGCCGCTTCGGGCGCGGATGGATCGGGCAGACTCATGCCCCCAGTTTACTCGCCCCGCCGGCGTGCGCCACCGCCAATCACGCCAGCAGCCGTTCGGCATCGGCGAGGTCCTCGGGGCGGTTGGCGTTGAAAAACGGATCGACCGGTACCGATGGAAACTCGACCGTGGCGAGGCGGTAGCGGGCCGTCCACACATCGACCTTGCGGATATCTTCCCCGACCAGCGCCCGGCGCAAGGCCGGGGCGAGCGCCACCGGCCACAGGCCGAAGACCGGATGCGTCCGCCCGCCCGAGGCGGCGCAGGCAAGCTCGGCCCCCTCGCCCTCGGCCGCCGCGACCATGCGGGCGACGAAATCCGGCGGCACGAACGGCGCATCGCCGGCAAAGCTCGCCACCCAGCGGCAAGCGGGCGCATGGGCGGCCGCCCATTCGAGCCCGGTCAGCACGCCGGCGAGCGGCCCGGCAAAGCCCTCGACGACATCGGCCGCGACCGGCAGGCCGAATTCGGCGAAGCGCGCCGGGTCGCCATTGGCGTTGAGAACCAGCGCCGCCACCTGCGGGCGCACGCGGGCGACGATATGGGCGAGGATCGGCCGCCCGCCGAGCGGGCGCAGACATTTGTCGCCGCCGCCCATGCGCCGCGCGAGACCGCCGGCGAGAATGACTCCGGCCACGCCCTCGCCGGCGCGGCGCTCAGTCGGCATCGCTCTCGACGCTCGATTTGCGGCGGTGCTGGCGGTCTTCCTCGATCGCGGTGCGGGCGTCGGCGTCGAAGACGATGCGTTCCGCCCCCGACAGCACGACGAAGCGGCTGCCCTTGGCGCGGCCGATCAGCGTCAGCCCCGCCTTGCGCGCGAGATCCACCCCCCAGGCGGTGAAGCCCGAGCGCGAAATGAGGATGGGGATGCGCATCTGCACGGTCTTGATCACCATCTCGCTGGTCAGCCGGCCGGTGGTGTAGAACAGCTTGTCCTCCGCCGGCACGCCGTGCAGGAACATGTAGCCGGCGATCTTGTCGACCGCGTTGTGGCGGCCGACATCCTCCATGTACAGCAGCGGCCGGTCTTCCTGGCACAGCGCGCAGCCGTGGATCGCGCCGGCTTCGAGATAGAGGCTCGGCGCAGTGTTGATCTTGCGCGTCAGGCGATAGAGCCACGAGGTGCGCAGCGCCGCGGTCTTCGACAGCTCGATCTCGTCGAACTTCTCCATCAGGTCGCCGAACACGGTGCCCTGCGCGCAGCCCGAGGTGAGCGTCTTCTTCTTGAGCTTCTCCTCGAAATTGGTTTTGGCGCGCGTGCGCACGACGACGGTGTCGATCGAGGGATCGTGCTCGACCTTGGCGATCGCGTCGCCGGGCTTGAGCATGTTCTGGTTGAGCAGGTAGCCGACCGCGAGATATTCGGGAAAATCGCCGATCGTCATCATGGTGACGATTTCCTGCCCGTTGAGGAACAGGGTGAGCGGGCGCTCGACGACGACCGAGGTTTCGACCTCCTTGCCGTCCTGATCGAGGCCGCGCACGCGCTGCGTCAGGCGCGCATCGGCGGGGTCGGGCTTGACCGTGAATTCTTTCATGGCCGCCAATATGCACCCGCCCCCGGCGGCTAACAAGCGGCGGCGGGGGGCGCGCCGGATCGGCGCGTTACTGCCGCCGCCCTTTGCGCTCCGCAATGAGCTGTAAAACGCGCTGGCGAGTTTGCTGTATGTCATCGACATAATATATCGCATTCATCTTGCGAAGCTCGCTCAGCACCTCGTCGAAAGCGGTTAGCGCCTCCTCCAGTCGCGCCGTCCCGCCTTCGCGTTCCCCTAGCCGAAGCAATGCTTTGCCGAGACTGTTTTGAGTCGCCGCCCAGCCGAACGGCAGCCCGTCGCGCGTGCGGACCTCCAGCGCCGCGCGAAACGCCGCCACCGCCTCCTCCAGCCGTCTCGTCCCGCCTTCGTGCGCGCCCAGGCTCCTCAGTGCGATACCGAGATTGTGCTGGGTCATCGCCCAGTCGAACGGTAGCCGGTCGCGCGTGCGAACCTCCAGCGCCGCGCAATACGCCGCCACCGCCTCCTCCAGCCGCGCCGTCCCGCCTTCGCGCTCGCCCAGACTTTCCAGTGCGGTACCGAGACTGCTCTGGGCTGTCGCCCAGTTGAGGG
>JACQAF010000301.1 GCA_016195145.1 Rhodospirillales bacterium | reverse complement strand
CGCTGGCGGATTTCTGCGGAAAATCGGTGCGCGGATGGTCCTTCGTCGCGACCGTTTCGAGACGCAATGCGCCAAGGTCGGTACGCCCCGGAACCGGCCATGCGGCCCGGATTTCCGTCCAGGCATAGAGCGTATCGCCGGCGAATACCGGAGCGACGTGCCGGCCGCCATTGATCGCCGCAATGCGAACTATCCCGGCAAGCCCGGCAAAGGACAGCGCGCGGGCGATCGACATGACATGACCGCCATAGACCAGCCGCCGGCCAAACCGCGTCCCGGCGGCCAGCCGCTGGTCGAAATGAACATGCGCCGGATTCTGATAGAGCCGCGTGGCGAGCTGATGCTCCGCTTCTTTGATCGTCATGCCGGCGACATGGTCGATGCGTTCGCCCGGCCGGTAATCTCCCCAACGCCGGGTATCCCCCGCCAGCGTCGCATCCCACCCGGCAAGCGCAAACCCCGGCGGCACGACGAGGCGCTCGGCCGGTATGGCATCGGCCAGCGCCGGGATCACGGGATCGGCCGGCGGAAGCGGCGCGCGCTGCGCCGGCACCATCACCCAGCGCACATACTCGACGACCGACTCGCCGCGCTGGTTCTCGCCGGTCGTGCGCACCCAGACAATGCCCGCCTTGCGATCCGAATTCGTCTTGAGGCCGATCACGGTCGAGCGCGCGGCGAGCGTATCGCCCGCATGGACCGGTACCGCGAAGCGGCCCTCGGCATAGCCGAGATTGGCGAGGGCGTTGAGCGAGATGTCGGGCACGGTCTTGCCGAACACGACATGAAAGACCAAGAGATCGTCGAGCGGCGCATCGCCGAGGCCGAGCCGGCGCGCGAATTCGGCCGACGAATGTACGGCAAACCGGCTGCCGGTGAGCGCCGTATACAGCGCGGCGTCGCCCGCCGTCAGGGTGCGCGGGCTGGCATGGCGAAATTCCTGCCCAAGGCGAAAATCCTCGAAGAAATTACCGCCGGCCGCCGCCATCGCGGAACCGCCTTACGCCCTGGCGAGCGCCGCGATCGCCTCGGCAAGCGCCACGGTGCGCCGGGCGCTCTCGACGTGAAGATTCTCGATCAGCTTGCCGTCGACGACCACCACGCCCTGCCCCTTGGCCGTTGCTTCCCTGTAAGCGGCAATGACCTTTTTCGACCAGGCGAGGTCTTCGGACGACGGCCCGAACGCGGTGTTGGCGGCGGCGATGGTCTTGGGATGAATCAATGTCTTGCCGTCGAAGCCGAGTTCGGCCCCTTGCTGGCACGAGGCGCGCAGCCCCGCGTCGTCGTTAAGGTCGAGATGGACGCCGTCGAGGATCGCCAGGCCTGCGGCACGCGCCGCAAGCAGCGACAGGCCGAGCGAGGTCAACACCGGCAGCCGTTCGAGCGTGTGGCGGGCGCGCAAATCCTTGGCAAGATCGGACGTTCCCATGACCAGACAGACGAGATGCGGGCTCGAAAACGCAATCTCCTCGACGCGCAGCACGCCGAGCGGCGTTTCGATCATGCACCAGATCGCGAGGTTCTCCGGCGCGCCGGCGGCGGCAAGACGCAGGGCACAGTCGCGGATATCCTTGGCCCCCTCGGCCTTGGGCACGAGGACGGCGTTGCACCCCGATTGGGCCGCCATCTTGAGATCGGCTGCGCCAATCTTGGTCGACGGGTGATTGATGCGGATCGCCGTCTCGGCCCGATAGCCGCCGGCCTTGAGCGCCGCAGCGACCTGGTCGCGGGCCGAGGTTTTCTGTTCGGGCGCGACCGCATCTTCAAGATCGAAAATCAGGACATCGGCATCGAGGCCGCGCGCCTTTTCCAGCGCCCGGGCATTGGAGCCGGGAACGTAGAGCGCGCTGCGACGGGGCCGGATGGCGGATATCACGAGTTAACCTCCTGTTGCTTTCCGTGCGGCGTTGCACCGGCGGTTATCGCCATCTTGGTTCGCCGGCACGCGCCGGTCAAATCGCCGCCGGGCGCCCCCGAAAATATCGGTTTGCGCCGGGGCCCGATCGCTTCATGCTGTCGCCGGATTCGGCCGTGTACATACCGGAGGGGGCGAATGCGGATCGACCAGCGGAACACGCATCGATGAACGTCCTGTCGATTCAATCGGCGGTCGCCTGGGGCCATGTCGGCAACAGCGCGGCGGTGTTTATCCTGCGCCGTGCCGGTCACGACGCCTGGCCGATCGATACCGTGCATTTCTCGAACCATCCCGGCTATGGCCGGTTTCGCGGCCGGGTCGTGCCGGCAAACGAGATTGCCGCGCTGATCGAGGGGCTGGCCGAACTCGGCGTGCTCGGCCGCATCGACACCGTGCTGACCGGCTATCTGGGTGCGGCCGAACAGGGACCGGCGGCCGCGCGGGCGGCGGCCCAGGTACGGGCGGCCAATCCGGCTGCGTTATGGCTCGTCGATCCGGTGATCGGCGACAAAGGCCGCGTTTTTGTCCAGCCCGGCATTGCCGAGTTCATGCGCGACGTCGCCGCGCCGGCGGCCGATATCCTGACCCCGAACCAGTTCGAGCTGGAGTTTCTCGCCGGTCAGCCGGCGCGCACGCTGCCGGCGGCGCTCGCCGCCGCCCGGCAGCTGGTTGCGGTCGGCGGGGCAAGAGACCGGCTGGTGATCGTCACTGGACTTGCCCTTACCGATGCCGAGACCGGCACGCTGACTACGCTGGCGGTGAAAGCCGACAAGGCTTGGCGAGTGGTCACGCCGGAAATCGCCCATCCCGGTTATGGCGCGGGCGACGCATTCGCCGCCGCCTTCCTCGGCCGTTATCTTGCCGGCCGCGATATCGCTATGGCGCTCACCGCCGCCGTTTCCGCGGTTCATGCGGCGCTCGCGCATAGCGCCCGGACTGGCCGTCGGGAACTCTCCCTCGTCGCAACCCAGGACGAATTTGTGCAGGCGACCGGCGGCTTCGCCGCAACGGCAATTACCTGACGGCATCGATTCCGTGTTTGTCAGCCACCCCCCTGCCACGGTAAGACAGCGAACCCCAACGCCGGAGCGCACCCCCGTCATTCGCGAATGCTGATCGCCGCCTTCCTCAAAGGACTGATCGCCGGATTCCTGATCGCCGCCCCGGTCGGGCCGATCAACGTGTTGTGCGTGCGCCGCACCTTGCTGCATGGGCGCGTCGCCGGTTTCATCTCCGGCCTCGGCGCCGCGGTCGCCGACACGCTTTACGGCGCGATCGCTGCGTTTGGCCTCGCCTTCGCCATGAGCCTGCTGCTCGAAGAACGGCTGTGGCTGTCGCTCGGCGGCGCGGCGCTGCTGTTCGCCGCCGGCCTGCGCACCCTGTTCTCCCACCCGCCCCGGCCGAGCGATACGCCCGATCCAACCAGCCTGATTGGCGATTTCACCTCGACCTTTTTTCTCACCCTCACCAACCCGATCACCATCCTGTCCTTCCTCGCCGTATTCGCCGCCTTCGGCATCGAGGGATATCAAGGCATCACTGCCGACGGGTGGTGGCTGATTCTGGGCGTGTTCACTGGTTCGGCGGCTTGGTGGCTAACGCTGACCGGCTTGGTCGGCATGTTTCACGGCAAATTCAGCGAGGCCGGGCTCGAATGGGCGAACCGCGCCGCTGGCCTGATCATCCTCGCCTTCGCCGTCGTCGTCCTTTGGGAAGGGCTGAAGCTGGCGTTCTGAAGCAAGCCCTGCGTTATACGGGGCTTCGCCTATGCCGCCTTGCGCATATACTGCTTGGTCAGCAGCTCGGCGATCTGCACGGCGTTGAGCGCCGCCCCTTTGCGCAAATTGTCGGACACGCACCAGAAAACGAGCCCGTTCTTCACCGTGGGATCGGCGCGCAGGCGGCTGACATAAACCTTGTCCTCGCCCGCCGCCTCGACCGGCGTCACATAGCCCTCGTTCTCGCGGAAATCGACGACGCCGACGCCCGGCGCCTTGCGCAGCGCCTCTTGCGCCGCCTTCTCGGAGAGCGGCTCCGCGAATTCGACGAACACCGTCTGGGCATGGCCGATGAACACCGGCACGCGCACGCATTGCGCCACGACCTCGATGTCGGGATCCAGTATTTTGCGCGTCTCGACGCGCATCTTCCATTCTTCCTTGGTGAAGCCGTCATCCATGAACGCGTCGATATGCGGAATGACGTTGAAGGCGATCTGCTTGGTGAATTTTTTCTTCTCGGCCGCCTGATTCATGTAGACGCCGCGCGTCTGCTCGAACAGCTCGTCCATACCCTCCTTGCCCGCCCCCGACACCGACTGGTAGGTCGAGACGACGACACGCCGGATTCGCGCCAGATCG